>NZ_BAAHAR010000010.1:0-149218 GCF_054777395.1 Nocardiopsis oceani | reverse complement strand
TCGGCGGTTTTGAAGAACGAGATCGGGGTAAAGCCCGTTTCGCTTCTTTCGACCTGCGTTTCCGCCCGGCGTCTGAAGCAACTCTCCGAGCTTACATGCTCCGGGCAGTGCCCGAACCATCTCGGCTGAGTGGAGAGAGTGAGACCGGCCCGCGTGCGGAAGAAACCGCGTTCGTCTCGCTCGGTCTGCCCCAACTCTACCCCCGCAAGGGAGTGCTCGTGACGACTTCGGGAAAACGCTGCGGTGTCCTGGCTTACACATGCTCGGTACACCGCTGGAGAGCGTCCCCAACCCGCACTCCGTCCGCGCTCTGTCGGCACTCGATCCGCACCCACCCGGTAACCACCACCGGCCACAACCCCAGTTCAAGCGGGATTACAGTGCGGCCCAGGGCCCTAGAGCTTCTCGATCGGCGCGTACTTGACCAGAAAGTCCTTTTCCCCGATGTCGGCTCCGAAGTCGACCCTGGCCTTGGTCTTGTCCCCGGCGCCGTCCACCAGCTGCACGCGGCCCATTCCGAAGGAATCGTGGTTGACCATGTCGCCGACGCTCAGCGTGGGCGCCTCCTTCGCGGCCTTCTTCCCACCGCCGAACGTGCTCCCGAAACCGCCGCCACCGCCGAAACCACCGCCGACACGGCCGCCGATGCTGCGGCTGGGCGGGGCGGCGAGGGTTGATTCGGCGCGACGCCAGTCGACCAGGCCGGACGGGATCTCGTCCAGGAACCGCGAAGCCGGGTTGTAGGAGGGGGTCCCCCACGCGCTCCGCACCGCGGCACGGCTGATGTAGAGCCGTTCCTGCGCCCGCGTGATGCCCACGTAGGCCAGCCGCCGCTCTTCCTCCAGCTGGGTCTTGTCCCCCAGAGTACGGGTGTGCGGGAAGACGCCGTCCTCCATCCCGCTGAGGAAGACCGCCGGGAACTCCAGCCCCTTGGCCGCGTGCAGGGTCATCAGTGTGACCACCCCGCCGTCATCGTCCTCTTCAGGGATCTGGTCCGTGTCGGCGACCAGCGCGATGCGCTCCAGGAAGTCGACAAGGGTCGGCGCACCGGGGTCGATCCCCTCGTTTTCCTCCCCCTCCGACGCAGCCCCCGGCTCACCTTCGGCCTCGCCGCCAAGCTCACCGTCACCCCGGGGTTCGCCCTCGCTCCCAGGCTCACCTTCCAGTGCGTCTTCCTCCTCCAGAAGCGCGGCGAAGGTGTGCTCGAACTCCCTGGCGAGGTCGACGAACTCCTCGAGGTTCTCCACCCGGCTCTCGTCCTGGAGGTCCTTGGACTCGGTCAGCTCGGACAGGTAACCCGTCTTGCTCAGCACCACCTCGACGACCTCCGCCGGAGTGCTGCCAGGAACGCTCTCGCCGAGCTCGTCGAGTAGAGCGGTGAAGCCCCGAATCGCCTTGGCCGAGCGGGTCGCGATACCCGGTGCCTCATCCACACGGCGCAGCGCCTTGGCGAACGAAATGCGCTCACGGGCGGCGAGCAGCTCCACGGACTCCTCCGCCCTGGCACCGATACCGCGCTTGGGCACGTTGAGGATGCGGCGCAGGCTCACCGTGTCCTCCGGATTGGCGAGCACCCGCAGGTAGGCCAGGATGTCGCGGATCTCCTTGCGCTCGTAGAAGCGCACGCCCCCGACGATCTTGTACGGCAGGCCGGTCCGGATGAACACGTCCTCGAAGACACGCGACTGGGCGTTGGTCCGGTAGAACACCGCGACCTGGCTCGGTTTGACCACGCCGTCGTCGGTGAGCTGGTCGATCTCCCCCACCACGAACGCGGCCTCGTCGTGCTCGTTGTCGGCGACGTAACCGGTGATCTTCGGGCCCTCCCCCTGCTCCGACCACAGGTTCTTGGCCGGGCGGCCCTCGTTCCGGTCGATCACCGTGTTCGCCGCGGACAGGATGGTCTGCGTGGAGCGGTAGTTCTGCTCCAGCAGGATCGTGCGCGCGTTGGGGAAGTCGCGCTCGAACTCCAGGATGTTGCGGATGGTCGCGCCGCGGAACGCGTAGATGGACTGGTCGGCGTCGCCCACCACGCAGAGCTCGGCGGGCGGGACCGCACTGGTGTCGGGGTCCCCGGCCGCGCCGACGAGTTCGCGGACGAACGTGTACTGCGCGTGGTTGGTGTCCTGGTACTCGTCGACCATCACGTGCCGGAACCGGCGGCGGTAGTACTCGGCGACGTCCGGGAACATCTGGAACAGGTTGACCGTGATCATGATCAGGTCGTCGAAGTCCATGGCGCCCGCCTCGTGGAGGCGGCGCTGGTAGAGCTTGTAGGCCTCGGCGAGCTTCTTCTCCTGCTCGGTCTGGGCCTGCCCGGCGAAGGTGTCGTAGTCGACGAGCTCGTTCTTGAGGTTGGACACCTGGAAGCTGAAGGACTTGGGCGGGAACCGCTTGGGGTCCAGGTCCATCTCCTTGCAGACCAACTGCATCAGCCGCTGCGAGTCCGCAGCGTCATAGATGGTGAAGCTGCTCGGATAGTCGAGCCGGTGCGCCTCCTTGCGCAGGATCCGCACGCACGCGGAGTGGAAGGTCATCGTCCACATGGTGTTGGCCGCGCGGGTGCCGAGGAGGCCCTGGATGCGCTCCTTCATCTCGGCCGCGGCCTTGTTCGTGAACGTGATCGCCAGGATCTCGCCCGGGCGCACCCCGCGTTCGGCCAGCAGATAGGCGATGCGATGGGTGAGGACGCGGGTCTTTCCCGACCCCGCGCCCGCCACGATCAGGAGCGGGGCACCGGCGTGGGTGACTGCATCGCGCTGGGGACCGTTCAGACCTTCGAGAAGCTGCTCTTGGGAGGACACGCCTACCAGGTTACGGCCGACCGGCGACACCACCGTCCATGCCTTGTCGGCACCCACACCCTCGTCCTGTCAATGCCCACGTCCACGTCGGGTACCGGAGACCTTCTAGTCTGGTTTCCTACCAGTTGGGCCCTTTCCCCCTACTGGTCCGTGACCTTATCGGGAGGAGACCGGTCTTGGCTGACCGACAGTCCATGCGTGTGTTCGTCGACTGCGATCCGGGGATCGACGACGCCGTCGCGCTCGCCTACCTGGCCGCCCGGCCGGAGGTCGACATCGCCGGGATCGGCGCGGTGTTCGGCAACAACGCCGTCGACGTGACCGCTCGGAACGCCCTGCGCCTGCTCGAGCTGTACGGCCGTCCGGACGTTCCGGTGGCAGTGGGCGCCGCGCGCCCGCTGGTGCAGGAGCCCAAACTGGCCGGGCACGTCCACGGACACAACGGCCTGGGCGATGTCGAGCTGCCCGAACCCGAACGCGCACCGGTGGCGGAATCCGCCGCGGAGCTGCTCGTGCGGTCGGCCCGGGAGAACCCCGGCGAAATCGACGTCCTGGCCGTCGGCCCGCTCACCAATCTGGCGCTCGCGATCAGGCTGGAACCGCGCCTGCCGGAGCTGGTGCGGCGGCTCGTGGTGATGGGCGGCGCCGTCCAAGCGCCCGGGAACGTGTCCTCACACGCGGAAGCCAATATCGCCAACGACCCGGAGGCGGCCGAGGCAGTCTTCGCGGCCGGTTTCGACCTGGACCTCATCGCGCTCGACATCACCATGAAGACGGTGGCTACCGGCGCGTGGCTGGACCGGCTCAAGGAGGTTCCCGGCGAGCGCGCGCGGCGCACCTCCGCGTTCCTGGACTTCTACGCCGAGTTCTACAAGGGGATCTTCGGTGTCCGCCAGTGCGCCATGCACGACCCGCTGGCCGCCGCGGTCCTGATCGACCCGCACCTGGTGACCGAGGCGTACACGGCGCCGGTCCGGGTGGAGCTGACCGGTGGGCTGACCCGGGGCATGACCGTCGCCGACCTGCGCCCGTGTCCGAGCGCGGACGAGCGGCGTGGGACCCGCGTGGTCACGTCGGTGTCCGGTGACGAGTTCCTGGACCGGATGCTCGACGCCCTGCGCTGACCCTCCCCGCGCCTCCGGCTCAGACCAGGCGGCGGGCGGTGGCCCAGCGGCTCAGCTCGTGCCGGTTGGACAGCTGGAGCTTGCGCAGGACGGAGGAGACGTGTGTCTCGACCGTCTTGACAGAGATGAACAGCTCCTTGGCCACTTCCTTGTACGCGTATCCGCGGGCGATGTGCCGCAGGACCTCTCGTTCGCGCTGGGTGAGGCGGTCCAGCTCGGGGTCGACCGGGGGCGCGTCGGTGGCGGAGAAGGCGTCCAGCACGAAACCGGCCAGGCGCGGGGAGAACACGGCGTCCCCGTCGGCGACCCGCGCGATGGCGTTGGCCAAGTCCTTGCCGGAGATGGTCTTGGTGACGTAGCCGCGGGCGCCGCCGCGCACCACGCCGATGACGTCCTCGGCGGCGTCGGAGACCGACAGGGCGAGGAATCGGACCTGCGGGTGCTGGGCGAGGACGCGCCGCAGTACCTCGACTCCCCCGCCGCCGGGCAGGTGGACGTCGAGGAGCACCAGGTCCGGAAGGGACTCACCGATGACGTGCACGGCGCTGTCGACGTCCCCGGCCTCGCCGATGACGTTGACGGCGTCGCCGAGCTCACCGCGCACACCGCTGCGGAAGAGCCGGTGGTCGTCCACGATCACGACGCGGGGGACCGCGTCTCCGTCACTGAAGGTCGTGCTCTCTTCTCCCACACCTTGGACCTTACCCACGAACACCCCGGATCAGGTAGCGCCGTTCGGCCCGGAACAGTGTGCCGTTACCGGAATCGTCGGCAGTGCTCCACCGTTCACGGCAGCGGTGGAGCCGACCGGCCCGCGGCGCGGGACAGAATAAGCCGATTCGCCCCCGGGTCGGAATCGGCGCTTGTTATGGTGACGGCGTCAGGTACCGCCGGACGGGCGGGAACGGGGCCTTTGGGTCCACAAGCCTGTGGAGACCGGGTGAGACCGGCCGACTTGATCGGTCGGTGCGGGTCGCCGAAGCAGGAACCGGCGGACGCCGCGAGGCGCACCGCACCTACAACCGCAAGGCTGTGGGAATCCACGGGGTTCACCCCGGGGACGGACGTCAAATGTCCTTGATGCGCGGCATGCGGAGTTGGACCTCGGTGCCCTCGCCCGGCTCGGTGCGGATTCGCGCCGAGCCGCCGTGGCGCTCCATCCGGCCGATGATGGAGCCGCGGACCCCCATGCGGTCCTCGGGGATGTCTTCAAGGTCGAATCCCGTCCCCCGGTCGCGGACGAACACCAAGACCTCGTCCTCGTCGACCTCCCCGAAGACCGAGATGCTGTCGGACTCCGCGTACTTGGACGCGTTGACCATGGCCTCGCGTGCGGCGCGCAGCATGGCTGCGATGCCGTCGTCGATGGGGCCGTCTCCGACGTTCACCACCTCGATGGGCACACCGTGTTCCTCCTCCACCTCGGCCGCCACCCGCTCCAGCGCGGGCGTCACCGTCGTATCGGCGTCGGCCGGGCGCTGGTAGAGCCAGGTGCGCAGGGCGCGTTCCTGGACCCGGGCCAGGCGCTGGACCTCGCGCGGGTCCTCGGCCCGGCGCTGGATGAGGGTGAGGGTGTGCAGGACGGAGTCGTGGATGTGCGCGGCGAGTTCGGCGCGCTCGGCGTTGCGGATGCGCTCTCGGCGCTCGGCGTCGCGTTCCCGGATGAGCCCGATGATCCAAGGGGCCGCGATCAGCGATATCCCCGCGATGAGGGTGAACGCGAAGGTGAGCCCGGCGCGGGCCTCCTGGAGCTGCTCCTGGAAGATCAGGAAGCCGATGACCCCGATAACGACGAGCAGGACACCGGCACCAGTGCGCATGATGCTCTTGGGCCGGGCCCCGTTGACGGTGCTGCTGACCGTGCTGCTCATCCACTCGTCGCGTTGGGCCGGGTTGGCCTGCTGCCATAGAACGGTGGCGCCGAGCGCACCGAAGATGACGAACCACAGCAGCGGGTCGAAGACGCCGCCGAAGATCATGGCGAGCATCCCGAGCGCTAGGGCGAGACCGACATAGGCGATGAGCTGGGAGATGTCGCGGCCCTTGCGTTTGGCGTCCTCGGCCCGGTCGGCCTCCTTCGCCGTCTCCTCCTGGGGAACGAGGAAATAGAGGGCCGCGTAGACGGCCACACCGATACCGCCGACGGACAGGGCCATGAACGCCAGGCGGACCACGACCGGGTCGAGGCCCAAGTGCTGGGCCATTCCCGAAGCGACACCGCCGAGGAGCCTGCCGTCGACCGCTCGGGTGAACCTCGGGGGTTCCACGGCTGTCGTTGGCACCGCCCGATCACCGCTTTCGTCTGGGCGCGATCGGAGCTCCCCGTCGCACACGTTGGTCCTGGATGCCTCCCAGCATGCCTCGAACGACCCCCGAAAGGCATCGGGACCTGCCCCTGGCCCTGCCCTGGTGTCCCGGTCAGGGTGGGTTCAGGGTCGTCCCGGATTCCCTGCGGACGCACCAGCGGTCACGATGGTTCCATGAGGAAAGTGTGGTGAGCGCGTATGACTGACGGTGAGGCGCCGCACGGCGCCCCCGGGGAGGACCGTGCCGCTGAGGAAGGGGCCCGGGGGGCCCAGGCCTCGGAGGGTCCGGCCACCGGCACCGCGCCACCCGGTCCGGAACTGCGCCGCGACGACAACCACCGGGTGCTCGCGGGGGTGTGCACCGGGCTGGGCACGTACACGGGGATCGACCCCGTCGTGTGGCGCGCGGCGTTCGCGCTGACGGCGTTCGCCGGCGGTGTCGGCCTCTTGCTGTACATCGCCGCATGGATGCTGATGCGCGATCCCCAAGGGGGTCCCGCGACCTTCGAGCAGTTGCTGAACCGGAGCATCCCGCCGCACACAGTGGTGAAGCTGCTGACGCTGGGCCTGGCCGCCGCCACCGCGCTCAGCCTGGTGGGGGGTTTCGGCTGGGGAACGCTGGTCCTGGCGATTCCGCTGGTCCTGGGGTTGCTCACCGCCCGGAACCGGGGCGTGGACCTGCGCGCGTCGCTGCTTGCCCTGCGGTCGGAGATCGCCACACACGAACCCCCGCCCGCCGGTCCGGTGCCGCAGCCGACCGCCGCCTACTACAACCCGGCCCAGCCGTGGGCCTCGGCCCCGCAGGGCCCGGTGGACCTGGCGGTGGTGTCGGAGCGGACGTCGCTCGGCTCGGACGGCCACGACGAGGACGACGAAGAGGACGACGAGGACGAGGAAGGTGGGGACGAGGACGGCAAGGACCGTGACCGGGAGCCGTACACCGGCGACGGCCACCGGCACCGGACGCGCAAGGCCTCGCCGTTGGCCTCCCAAGCGCTGTGGACCGTGGTCGTCATGGCGATCGTGGTGGGGGTGTCGGCGCAGTACGTGCACCCCTCCCTGTCGGAGATGAGTTCGACACAGCTGCTGTTCGGCCCGGAGACGGGTCCGTTCTTCATGGCCGCGGCGGTGGCGGTCATCGGCCTGTTCGCACTGGTCGGGACCTGGGCGGGCAACCCGCGCGGGCTGATGCCCCTAGGGACCTTCGCGGTGCTGGCCGCCGTCCTGGTGGCCTCGGTCGACGTCACCGCGGCGCGGATCGGTGACGTCGACTGGCGGCCCGCGACGGTCGCCGAGGCGGAGTCCGGTGACATGCGGTTGAACGTGGGGTCGGGGACGCTGGACCTGACCGAGCTGGCCGCCGGGCTCGAACCGGGAGAGAGCGTGGACGTCGCGTCCCGGGTGGACGTGGGCCACCTGGACCTGGTGCTCCCCGAAGACGCACGGGTCAACGTGGTCTCGGAGGTCAGGTGCTGCCAGGTCGAGGCGCCGACCCCGGACGGCGGGAGCGAGGAACGCAACGGCATGTCCATCACGTACGAGCAGACCTTCGAACCGACGGGGTCGGCGGAACCGGCCGAGGACGCCGACGGGCGGGAGGACACCGGGGAAACCGGGGAGACAGAGGAGACCGGGGAGGGATCGGTCCAGGACGAGGTGCCCGTGATCAACGTACGCACCGACATGGTGCTCGGGAAGGTGGAGGTCCAGTATGGCTAAGCGCAGCACTGACTGGGGTTCGTTCGTCGCGGGGCTGCTGTTCCTCGGACTCGCGGTCGCGTTCGTCGTCTGGGGCAGCGGTTCGTGGGACCTGAACGTCCTGTGGCTGCTGCCCGTGCTGGCCGTGGGGCTCGGCGTGGCCGGGCTCGCGCGGGCCCTCTTCCGGTCGCGCCCCCGAGAGATCGAGGAGCAGGCGCCGCCGCGGGAAGGGGACTGAACCCGGTCTGTTGCCCCTCTCGGTTCCCGCTCCGGTCCCGTTCCCACCCCGGACAGACCCGTCCCGAACGAATCTACTCCGGGCTGTGCTCGGCGATGGCGGCGAACTCCCCGATGCCCAGGGACTCGCCGCGGGCACTCGGCTCCACGCCCGCCGCGCGGAGCGCCGCCTCGGCGGCGGGCGCCGATCCCGCCCAGCCGGACAGGGCGGCACGCAGCGTCTTGCGGCGTTGGGCGAAGGCCGCGTCGATCACCTTGAAGACCTCCTTGCGGGGAGCCTTGGTGCTCGGCAGTGGTCGGCGGACCAGTTCGACGAGGCCGGAGTCGACCTTGGGCGCGGGCCAGAAGACATTGCGGCCGACCGCCCCGGCGCGGCGCGCCTCGGCATACCAGGCGACCTTGGCCGAGGGCACACCGTAGATCCGGCCGCCGGGCGTGGCGGTGATCCGGTCGGCGACTTCGGACTGCACCATGACGAGGACCCGCTCCAGAGTGGGCAGCAGTTCGAGCAGGTGCAGCAGGACCGGCACGGACACGTTGTAGGGCAGGTTGGCCACGAGCGCGGTGGGCGCGGGTCCGGGGACCTCGGTGATACGCATGGCGTCCCCGGGCACCACGGCGAGCCGGTCGGCGAGGTCGGGCGCGTGGTCGGCGACAGTCCCGGGCAGCGCCCCGGCCAGCGCCGGGTCGATCTCGATCGCGGTGACCTGGCGTACGTGCGGGAGCAGCGCGAGGGTGAGCGAACCGAGCCCGGGCCCCACCTCGACCACCACGTCGTCCGCACCGACACCGGCGACACGGACGATGCGGCGGACCGTGCCGTGGTCGATGACGAAGTTCTGGCCCAGGGTCTTGGTGGGCCGTATGCCGAACCGCTCCGCGAGGACCCGCACGTCGGCGGGGGTAAGCAGGCGGGACCGGTCGGCGGGGTCGGGGTCAGGTGCGGGTCTCTGTGTCACCCACACATCTTGCCAGCCGCGACCCACCTGCTCGTCCGCGCCCGCCCACTCGCCCGCGCCCGCTCACGGGACCGGCGGGGACCGGGCCTCAGTCGAAGAGGTGCACCCCACAGGTCGGCCACTGGCTCTGCCAGTCCCCACCGACGGTGTTGTAGAGCTGCTGGGCGCGCTCGGTCTGTTCACCGGGGCTGGCCTCGGAGGGTAGACCGCTGCCGCCGACGGATTCCCACGTCGTGGTGCTGAACTGGTAGAGGCCGTAGTAGCCGCCCGCGGAGTTGACGGCGGTGGCGTCGCCGCTGGACTCGCACTCGGCGAGTCCCGCCCAGTTGAGGTTCCCCGCCTCTCCGCTGTCCTCGGGCGGGTTGTCCGACTCCTCCTCGGGTTCCTTGGTGCCGACCTCCACCAGACCGTCCACCGGTTCGGTGACGACCTCCTCGGAGATCTCGTGCTCAGTCTCCTCCCCGTGGCGCAGGACGGGGAGCGTGGTCACCTCCTTGACGCCGTCCTCGGGCTCGGTGACGACCTCGCGCTCGCCCTCGGGGAGGTCGGGGTTCTCCTCCTCGACGGTCTCCGCCTCGATGACGACCTCCTCCGTCTCGGGTTCTCCCAAAGCGGGCACCACACTGATCACCGTGTCGGGTTCGACCGGCTCGTCGGGCTCCGGGGAGACGATGTCGTGTTCCCCGGTCTCGACTCCGGCCGCGTCCAGCACCTCGGAGACGGTCTCGCCGGTGGTGCGGGTCTCCGTGCGCACCGTGTCGTGCATGACGACCATGCGCGGTGCGCGTTCGGCGCTGACGTTGAGGCCGTGCGCGGGGATGAGGGTGTCGTGGGGCTGGGAGAGTTCGACCCCCTCCTGGTCGAGGCCGATCTGGTCGAGGGCCTCGCTGACGGTGGCGGCGTTCACCTGGTGGGCGTGCTCGTGGCCGTCGAGGTCGACGGTGAGTTCGCGCGGTGATCGGACGATGACGTGGTCACCCCCGCTGACGGAGGTGTCCACGGACGGGGCGACCACGTCGTGCTCTTCGAGCTCGACTCCGGCGGAGTCGAGGGCGTCCTGGACGGTTCCGCCGAAGGTACGGACGTCAGTCTCCTCGCCGTTGGCGTCCAGGGTGACGCTCTTCCCCATCGCCAGCGCGGTACCACCCCCGGCCAGGGCGACGACTAGCGCGGCGGCGACCGCGAGGAGCGGAACGGACAGGGCGGCACGACCGCGGCGGCGCTGGGAACGGCGGCGCCGCCGGCTTTTTCCGGGTTTTCCGGGCATGACGGTTGCACCCTTCTTCGTGGAAGGACGGATTCTGTGTGGGGATGACAGGAATGTGCGCCAATTCGGGCATTTTCCACCGGAGGCGACTTCTTGCCTGTTCATCTCGGCTGCGGCGCGTGGGCGCGCGGGAGGTCCGGTGACTTCTCGACAGCCGATGATCACATTAACACCACTCTCATGCAGCTTTTTGTCATCGACCGAAAACTATTCCGGGTAACCCACACCAAGTGGGCGAATTCTTCCTTCCGCCCGCCCCCACCGGTCCCCCTGGCACCGACGGGGCGTAGCCTGCACAATGAACCGAACGTCGTTCTAGTCAGCCAGAGCCTCCGGAGGCACCCATGGGACCGCTCAACGGAATCCGCGTCGTCGAGTTCACCGGCATCGGCCCGGCCCCGATGGCGGGCATGCTCCTCGCCGACCTGGGCGCCAGCGTGATCCGCCTCGACCGGCCCCAAGCCGCCGACGCCGTGAACGCGGGCTCCAGCGGACCGCACATGAGCGAGGGGCGCACCGTCCTGGGTGTCGACCTCAAGTCGGAAGAGGGCCTCTCCCGCGCCCGCGAACTCGTCGCGAGGGCCGATGTCCTCTTGGAGGGCTTCCGCCCCGGGGTCATGGAGCGCCGCGGCCTCGGCCCCGACGACTGCCTGGAGCTCAACCCCGCCCTGGTGTACGCCCGGGTCACCGGCTGGGGACAGGAAGGGCCGCTGTCGCACACCGCCGGACACGACATGAACTACCTGTCCGTGAACGGCGCCCTGCACGCCATCGGCCGCGCCGGCGGACCGCCCGTCCCCCCGATCAACCTCCTCGGCGACTTCGCCGGCGGCACGATGTTCACCATCACCGGCATCCTCGCCGCCCTCTTGGAGCGCCAGGGCTCCGGGCGCGGCCAGGTCGTCGACGCCGCCATGGTGGACGGCAGCGCGCTCCTGATGTCGATGGTGCACGAGGACCGCGCGCGGGGTTCGTGGAGCGACGAGCGCGGCACCAACTACCTCGACACCGGAGCTCCCTGGTACGACGTCTACGAGTGCGCCGACGGCCGCCACCTGTCCGTCGGCTGTATCGAGCCCCAGTTCTACGCCGCGTTCCTGGAGGGCGTCGGGCTCGCCGCCGAGGAGCTTCCCGACCAGTGGGACCCCGAGGGCTGGCCCCGGCTGCGAGCACGCTTCGCCGAGGTACTGCGCACACGCACCCGTGACGAGTGGGGCGCGGTGTTCGAGGGCACCGACGCGTGCGTGGCGCCGATCCTGTCCCTGGAGGAGGCCGCCCAGCACCCGCACATGCGGGCCCGGGGCGCACTCGTCCGCGAGGGCGACCGGACCGTTCCCGGGCCGGCGCCGCGGTTCGACCGCACCCCCGGCGGGGTCACCCGGGGCCGCCCCCAGCCCGACACGCAGGAGACCCTCAAGGAGTGGGGCCTCACGCCCTGACCGCGATGTGCGCGGCCTCGCTTCGCCGTCGCTAGCCGGCCCTTCACTGTCGTCAGTCGGCCCTTCGCTGGCCTCAACCGGCCAGTGCAATGGCCCACCCCAAGACCCCGACAAGGGCCGCGCGCACGCCCGGAAGGCTCCGCGCGGCCCGGTTCGGGGCGGTTCGACCGGTTCCACACCGATAGCGAACCCCTTCTGGCGGCACAGCCTTTACACCATCCGCCCCGCGCAAGGCAAAACACACGAGCACGACCTTGCGTCGCTCACGTCACGAATCGGCCACGGCCCTGTGGTAAGGTCCGGTGCTGGACAACCCCGGTGACGCAGATCCCAGTGCCGCGACAGGCGCTCGGGAGGCGGGCCCGGAGGGGGTCGGCCCGGCCGCCCCCACCGGTATCGGCCGGGAATGCCCGCCAACACGGGCGAGTTCGCACGAGCAGAGGACCGGAAACGGCCACCGGTCCCCGGTGGACCCGGCAAGCACGGGACTGCCGTACACCCACCTCCGTGCCCTCGAGCAGCCGTCATCACCGAATGACACGCACAGCACCAGGAACTTTCGGCCACCGGCCGTGCGTTCCCAGACTGCCGTGCTTTTCCGAGTAAACCAGGCGAGAAAGGCGTTTCCTCCCCCGGCTTCCAGCCCGGGGCATCACGCAAGGAATTTGATGAACCATCAGCTTGGCTCACGCGGTAACGCAACCAACGCACCGGTCACCACGCGTCCCCGGTGGGGCGGCGTGCGGCCTGCCTCGCCGACCCATCGGGCAAGGCCCGAGTACGCCGGAGTCGCCATGCCCGACCTGATCATCTCCACCGCCCTCCACGAGTCCGGACAGGTCCTGACCCTGGATGGGGAGATCGACATGGCCACGGAAGGCCGCTTCCAGGAAGCGGTCACAGCAGCTCTGACCACTCAGCCCTTCGGCCGTGTCGTACTGGACTGCGCCAACCTGAGGTTCATCGACTCCAGCGGTCTGCGCGTACTCATCCGCGCGCACAAGGCCGCCAAGGAGCAGCAGGCCCTGCTGGTGATCGCCGCGCCGCTGCCGAGGGTCATGCAGACCCTGCGCGTGACCTCGCTGGACACCCGCGTCCCGGTCTTCCCGTCGGTCACCCAGGCGCTGGCCGCCCCGCAGGCGGCCAGCTGACCGGCCGTCCCGGGCAGGTCCTCACGGGGGCCGGTCACACAGGCCGGATCAGAAGAGCAGCATCCACACGCCCAGACCGGTCACGGCCACGTTCACCAGCAGGAACACCATCACCCAGAAGGTGCCCGGCAGTCCGGTGAGCCGCGCCAGCTGGTCAGCGTCGGAGTGCGGCGAAGGGTTGCGCATCCGCTGGGACTGGAGCTCGATGACCGGCCGCACCCCGGCGAAGAGCAAGAACCAGATGAACAGGTAGGCGAAAGCCGCCTGAACGTCCTCCGGCGTGAACCAGCTGACACCGAAGACCAGGGCGCCGGTGAGCACGACCGACAGCACCCCGTAGAAGTTGCGGATCATCAGCAGCATGGCGGCCAGCACGACGATGCTCAGCCAGAGCAGCGCGGTGATGCGGTCCGACATCAGCATGAGGATGCCGAGCAGTCCGATCACGGTCGGGGCGACGTAACCCGCGAAGACCGTGAGGATCATGCCGATGCCCGTCGGCTTGCCACGGGAGACCGTGACCCCGGACGTGTCCGAGTGCAACCGGATCCCGGTCAGTTGGCGCCCGCTGAGCAGCGCGACGATGGCGTGTCCGCCTTCATGGGCGATCGTGACGACGTTGCGCGCCACCCGCCACGGAGGACCCAGCAGGACCGCCGCCAGGCCGACCACCGCCGTCGTGACGATGATCCACTGATCCGGGGCGGACTGTGTGGTCAGCACGTCCTGCCACACATCGCCCAAGCTCGTTCCCACCACTGGTCTCCCGAATTCCTGCGTCAACCGGTTACCGTCACAGAGCCCGTACAACCGGCACCTCGGTGGCCGGGAGGCGCGGAGAACGCGGGCCCTTGCCGAACTTTAGGGCATTTCGGGGGGTCACCGTGTCGGGCGGATGATCCGAAAACTCTCGCGGCAATCTCCCAGATGAACTGGCCAAATGTGGCCGCCACGCTTAAAGTCACCACTGTCAGTTATTGCTTCACTACTCCCAGCAAGGATTTGGCATGAAACGCGTTGCCGCGCTCACCCTCATGACCCTCGTGTCCGGTGCCGCCATCGGCATGGCCGCCTCTCCCGCCGCCGCCGGCGACAAGGGCTACGACGGCTACTACGACGTCAAGCGCACCGTGGTCGAGCAGGGCCACGGGTACGGCTACTGGGACAAGGGCGACAAGCACGACAAGGGCTACTGGTACAAGGACAAGGACGACAAGGGCAAGGACTGGGGCTGGCGCAAGGACAAGGACAAGGGTTACGGCTACTACTAGCCGTCCTCGACGCTCCGTCGAATCACTTGGGTCCCGGTCATGCGCGGCCGGGGCCCAAGCATGCGAGTGCCGGGTCAGGCCACCTTGGATTCCACGGTGTACTTGAGGCGCTCCAGGGTCTGCTCGATCCCGCGGGCGTTCCTGGCCGGAGCCCCGGTCAGTATGTAGAAGGCCGCCAGACCCCGCGAATAGTCGAAGGTCTCGGTGACAACGGTCCTCCCGCCCGCCAGCTCGGCGAACTCGTACCGCCAGCGGTGCGTGCCGCTGTGCTTCCAGGCGATGAGCCGGTTCTCCTCGAACTCCACCACCCGGTTGGTGATCCGGTAGGGAACCCCGAGCATCTTCATGTCTATGCCGAACTCGGCCCCCTCCGCCAACCGCTCCGGCCCGAACACCGCCTCCTGGACGGTTCCCGAACCGTCGAACAGGGCGTGTTGGGACGGCGAGGCGACCAGGTCGAAGATCGTCTTGGCCGGAGCGTCGACGACGATGCTCCGCGCCACCATGTGTTTGGCCATGACCGCATCATGACAGCGCTCGGCAGGCCTTACGGACCGGGGAGGGGCTGAACCGGGGGCTGCGCCAGGAAGAGTGCCGCCGGAGCGCCCTCCGATGCCCCGGTTTACTCCCGGACCCCGTGCCGCTCCACCCCCGCCAGCGCACCGTCCGCGGACACGTGCACGACCCAGAACGAACCCTTGCGCAGGCCGCGCTGCTGCGACAGCGGGGCACCCAACCGGACCAGCGCCTCGGTCATCAGGTGCGGCACCAACTCCCCATGCGTGCACACCACGGTGGGCCGCCCCTCCTTCAGGATCTCCACGAAGGCCTCTTGGGCCTCCGCCACGTCGTACCCCCGGCCTTCGCGCCCCACAGTGAGGGCTCGTTCGGTGCGCATCTCCACGCCGAACTCGACCGTGTATGGAAGCAGGGACTCCGTACAGCGCGCGGCGGCCGAGGAGACCACCCGGGACTCCCCGTAGGCCGCCAGCACGCGCGGCAGGGCCAGCGCGTCGGCCCGTCCGGTCTCGTCGAGCGGGCGCAGCAGGTCGCTGCCGGTCCACACCTGCTTCTCCCCCGCGGACAGGTGGCGCAGCAGGACGATCGGGATAGTCTCAGCGGGACCGGCCCGGAAGTTGTCCAGGACCTGGACGTCGTGATCGTAGGTGAGCCGTTGACGAGCCTCCCCGACGGCGACCCACTCCACGGTCTCCACCTCCTCGTTGGGCTCGTAGTCGATGTCCCCGCCCGGCCGCGACGGGGTGGCCGCCCACCACTCGACCTGCTTGGGCCAGCCCCCCTTGAGGTAGCGCTGCGGGGGGAGGCGGCGTCCCAGCACGGGCGTCAGGCCGGTTTCCTCCTCCACCTCGCGTACCGCGCCGATGATGGGGTGCTCGCCGCTCTTGAGCTTGCCCTTGGGCAGTGTCCAGTCACCCCGGTCGGGGCGGCGGATGAGGACCACCTCCCGCTCTTCGGGGGAACCGCGCCACAGTACGGCCCCTCCCGCCCGGATCGGCTCCAAATAACCGCCCACCGCGGTGTCCCGCGGCGGGAAGGCACTGGTCACTCGGATACCGGAGCCACCGGCTCCGGGCTCGTGGGCACTCACGCGTCCACCACCCTCAGGTGCCGGTCGCCGCGCAGGGCGTCCTGGAGGTCGACCAGCGGTTGCCCCTCCCCGTCGCGGGTGACCCGGGTCCAGGTGCCGTCGGGCTCGAGCCGCCAGGAGGAAGTGTTGTCGGACATCGCCAAGTCCATTATGCCCACCAGGCGACGGCACTGCTCGGGGTCCGAGACGCGGACCAGCGCCTCCACCCGCCGGTCGAGGTTGCGGGGCATCAGGTCGGCGCTGCCGATCCACACCTTGGGCCGCCAGCCGTCGGCGAAGACGAACAGCCGCGAGTGTTCCAGGAACCGGCCGAGGATGCTGCGCACCCGGATGTTGTCGGACAGTCCCGGGACTCCGGCGCGCAGGACGCAGCTGCCGCGCACCCACAGGTCGACGCTGACCCCGGCCTGTGAAGCCCGGTACAGGGCATCGATGATCTCTTCGTCGACCAAAGAGTTCACCTTGATGCGGATGTGCGCGGGCTCCCCCTTGAGGCTGTTCTCGATCTCGGTGCCGATCTGCTGCATCAGCCCCTGCCGCAGGGCGGCGGGGGCGACCAAGAGCCTGCGGTAGTGCTTCTTGCGGGAGAAACCGGTGAGGCTGTTGAAGAGGTCGCTGACGTCCTCCCCCACGTCCTCCGCGGCGCTGAACAGCCCGAGGTCCTCGTACACGCGCGCGGTGGTCGGGTTGTAATTGCCGGTACCCACGTGGCAGTAGCGGCGCAGCAGCCCGTCGTCGTCCTGGCGGATGACCATGGAGAGCTTGCAGTGGGTCTTGAGGCCGACGACCCCGTAGACCACGTGGCAGCCCGCGCGTTCGAGTTTGCGGGCCCACTGGATGTTGTTCTGCTCGTCGAAGCGGGCCTTCACCTCGACCAGGACCACGACCTCCTTTCCCTCGCGGGCCGCCTCGATGAGCGATTCGACGATGGGCGAGTCCCCGCTGGTGCGGTAGAGGGTCTGCTTGATCGCCACCACCTTGGGGTCCGTGGCGGCCAGGGTCAGGAACCGTTCGGTGGTGGTGGCGAAGGACTCGTAGGGGTGGTGGACCAGGACGTCGCGTTCCCGGATCGCCGCGAACAGGTCGCCGGAGGTGAGCGCCCTCGGCTCGACCGGGACCATGGGCGGGTAGCTCAGGTCGGGGCGGTCGGTGTCGGCGATCTGGGAGAGCCCGGCCAGGTTGAGCGGCCCGGGCACCCGGTAGATCTCCTCTTCCTCGGCGCCGAGCTCTTCCCGGAGGATCGACAGCACCTCTTCGCTGATACTCTGCTCGACCTCCAGGCGCACGAGGGGTCCGAAGCGCCGGCGCAGGAGCTCGTTCTCCAGGGATTGGACCAGGTCGTCGGTCTCGTCCTCGTCGACCTCGAGGTCGGCGTTGCGGGTGACCCGGAAGGCGTGGTGCTCGACGACCTGCACGCCCTCGAAGAGCTGCGGCAGGTGCGCGGCGATGATGTCCTCGACCGGGACGAAGCGGCCGCCTCCCTGAGCGGTCGGTTCGAAGAAGCGGGGAAGCGCGCTGGGCACCTTGACCCTGGCGAACATGCGGCGCTCGTCGCGCGGGTCCCGCACCGTGACGGCCAGGTTGAGCGACCGACCGGAGATGTACGGGAACGGGTGCGCCGAATCGACCGCGAACGGTGTCACCAGCGGGTAGATGGAACGGCGGAACCGGCCGTGCAGGTACTCGCGTTCTTCGGTGTCCAGTTCGTTCCACCGGACGATGCGGATGCCCTCCGCCGCGAGGGCCGGGGCGACGCTCTGCCCGAAGCAGGCCGACTGGCGGAGCATCAGCTCGTGCGTGACCAGGGACACGCGTTCGAGGAGGTCGCGCGGGTGGTGTCCGCTGGCTGAGGGAACGGACAGCCCTGTAGCCAAGCGGCGTTTGAGTCCGGCGACCCGGACCATGAAGAACTCGTCCAGGTTGTTGGAGAAGATCGCGAGGAACCGTGTCCGCTCGAGCAGCGGTATGTCCTCGTCCTCGGCGAGTTCGAGGACCCGCTGGTTGAACCGGAGCCATCCCTCCTCCCGGTCCATGAACCTGTCCGCGGGCAGTTCCTCGGCGGGCGGTTCAAGGGCGGGTGATTCCTCGACGCGCGGCTCCGGGGCCGCGCGTACCTCTGGTGCTGGTGCTGAATCCGTGCTCACAGCTGGCAGACTCCCCCCTGTCCATGACCACCCGGTGACAACTCGATGAGGTGGAAATGACCGGAATGCGACCGCTATGGAGCAGGTCTACCCACCTGTCTGTGAACCTCGGTGGACGGTCGGCAAGTTTTCGCTCTTGAACGCGCCAATGCGCGCTCCGCGCCGCCAGGGGATCGCTACTGGGCGATGCCGAGCTGCAGGTCGGGCGGCAGGATGAGGATGAACATCACCACGCGCATGGAGACGTTGAGCCACGTGTTCCGGAAGCACGCCCACAGGTAGCCGTAGAGAAGGCTCGCTGACGTGTACGTGAGCAGGGCCAGGCCCGCGTCGTGCACGAGGTCGTGGCCGGGCAGCTGCGAGACGGCGTCGTAGGGCTGGATGGCCGCATAGGTCAGTCCGAACACCACCGAAGTGGCGACGATTCCGCCCCAGCGGCCCATGAGCAGCTCCAGCCGCGTCTGCATCATGCCCCGGAAGAAGATCTCCTCGCACAGGGCGATCACGGCGAAGGCGAGCACCATGCCGTACAGGGCCAGGGAGGCTTCGGGAAGCCCGATGTGCGGCACGAGCAGGTAGGCGATCAGTCCGAGTGCGGTTCCCACGGGGACCAGGCCCGTCCAGCGCCAGGGTTCGGACACTTTCAGCGCGATGGACGGCATGGCCGTGCCCTTGCCCTCGACGGTGAGTCCGGAGCGGTCCATGATCAGCAGCGGGAGGGCGAAGAGGAACAGCAGCCGGGAGACCAGCGACACCGACATGGCGAGGTCGGCGGTGGTCCCGGTCTCGGTGCCGAAGAAGTCGAAGATCGTGGACAGCACGACCATCGACCCGCCGAAACAGACCAGCAGGAGGGCCATCCAGCCGAGTTCCCGGTTGACTGGATGTCCGTCCATGGCGGCGACGATCCGGCGGTCGAGCTCCTCGCGGCGGCCGAACGCCTGGACGACCCCCCAGGCCATCACACCGCCGATCAGCATGGGCAGCCAGGAGACCAGCAGCAGGATCGCCGAGTCACCGAAGACGTCCGCCCGCAGAACGGGATGGGCGAGTAGCGTCCCCGCGATCAGGACCGCGGCGAAGGCGACCGCCGTGGCGAGCCCCCATCTTCGCACCATGGTCACAAGAGTCCCCCCTGCCTCAGAACACACATTCTGCCCCAGGGGAAACTAAAAGCGACCTAATGACTACGGTATGTTGCAAGGCAACTCGCGTCGCCGCGACGCCCCGCACAAGCCCGCACAAAGGGGAGGGCGCCGGCCGGATCGCCGCAGCGATCCGGCCGGCGCCCTCGGGGCCCGCGCGGGCAGGTCCTACTGACCGTTCTCCAGGACCGACTTGAGGAAGGACTTGGTCCGGTCCTCCTGGGGGTCACCGAAGATCTGGTCAGGGTGCCCGGCTTCGGCGATCTGGCCCTGGTCGAACATCAGGACGCGGTGGGACACGTCCCGGGCGAAGCCCATCTCGTGGGTCACGCACAGCATCGTGATGTCGGTGGTCTCGGCCACCTCGCGCAGCACGTCGAGGACACCGGCGACCAGCTCGGGGTCGAGGGCCGACGTGACCTCGTCCAGGAGCAGGATCTCCGGCCGCATCGCCAGCGCACGGGCGATCGCCACGCGCTGCTGCTGACCGCCGGACAGCTGGGTCGGGTGGGCGTCGATCTTGTCGCCCAGACCCACCAGGTCCAGAAGCTCCTCCGCCCGGGCGCTGGCCTCGTCCTTGCTCAGGCCCAGGACGTTGACCGGTGCCTCCATGATGTTCTTCCGCACCGACATGTTCGGGAACAGGTTGAACTGCTGGAACACCATGCCGATGCTCTTGCGGCGCTGCCGCAGGTAGCCCTCACTGGCCGGGGTCAGCCCCGAACCCTTGGGCATGTGGCTGAACGGCTCGCCACCGATCCAGATGTGCCCTTCGGTGATCTTCTCCAGCGTCATCAGCAGCCGGAGGATCGTGGTCTTTCCGGAACCGCTCGGACCGATGAGGGTGACGCGCTCACCGGACTCGACGTTGAAGTCGAGGTGGTCGAGCACGGTGAGGTCACCGAACCGCTTGACCACCTTGTCGAACACGATCAGCGGCTGGCCCGCCTCGGCTCCGGCCTGGCCCTCCGCACCCGGTGGTGTCGCGTTCTCGGGGGTATCAGACGGCGGCATAGCGTCGCTCCAATCGTCGGATCAGAATGGCGGACGGAATACTCACCAAAAGGAACAGGAATCCGACCATGGTAAAGGCTTCCACGATACGGAAGCTAGCACTACCGACCCGCTGTGCCTCAGTCAGCAGCTCAGCCACACCGATGGCGATCAGCAGGGGCGTGTCCTTGAACATCGCGATGAGGTAGTTGCCCAGCGCGGGGATGACCTTCCGGATCGCCTGCGGGAGCACGATGGCCCCCCATGTCCTGCTGGTCGGCAGGCTCAGCGCGCGTGCGGCCTCCCACTGCCCCTTCGCGACGCCCTCGATGCCCGAACGGTACACCTCGGCCGTATAGGCCGCGTAGTGCACACCAAGGACCAGGACACCGACGGTGAACCCGGAGATGTTGGCCGGGGCCAGCAGGAACACGAACACCAGCTGGATCAGGAGCGGCGTCGTGCGGATGAACTCCATCACGAAGTGCACGATCGACCCGATGACGGGAACCCTGCGGATGATCGCGATACCGAGCCCCAGGGACAGGGCGATCAGGTAACCGAGGACGGTGACCTGGATCGTGACCCACAGTCCGGAGAGCAGATCGGGCATAACCTCGCCGGTGAACTCGAAGTCCCAGATGCTGTTGATGAACTCCCAAGCGCCGTTGGACTCGTTCACTTGGCCACCCCCACCTTCGTGCCCACCGACGGGGGCCGTAGGAGTGCCAGGACTCCGCCACCACCGGGCGGTATCCGGCCCAGCTTGCGGTTGGCACGCCGTTCAAGCAGCCGCATGCCGAAGATCAGCACCTGCGCGATCAGGTAGTAGAAGATGAAGGCACCCAAGAAGGCGAACACCGTCTCACCGGACGCGTCGCGCATCTGCCGGGCAGCGGCGGTCAGGTCGATGACACCGATCAGGTAGACCACAGCGGTGGCCTTCATGAGTTCGATGATGAGGTTGCCGAACGTGGGCAGCATCTGTGCCCAGGCCTGAGGGACGACCACCAGCCGCATGCGCTGGGCCCACGACAGGTTCAGGGCGACGGTCGCCTCGATCTGTGCCTTGGGCACAGCGTTGATCGAGGAGCGCACCACCTCGGCGCCGTAGGCCCCCACGTTGATGCCCAGTGCCAGGACGGCGGCGAACCAGCCGGCCAGCTGGAAGCCGGTCGCCACCGGGAGGGCGAAGGCCATCCAGAACATCAGGACCAGGGCCGCGATCCCTCGGAAGACCTCCACGTAGACCGTGGCGACCGCCCGCGGCAGCCAGTGCTGCATGGTGCCCATGATCCCGAAGAACATGGCCAGGACGAAAGCCAGCGCACTACCCAGCAGGGTGAGCTGGATGGTGATCAACGCTCCGTCGAGATAGCGCTCCCTCTGGCTGTAGAGGAACTCAAGCCATTCCACGAGGGATCAGCCCTCACAGAGTTCTTCGGTCGATGTGCCGTCGGGGAGGTCATCCTCGGTGAAGCCCCACTCTTCGCCCAGCTCCAGAAGGCGACCGCTCTCCGTGAACTCGGCGATGACGCGGTTCATCTCCTCAAGCAGTTCCTCGTCCTCCTGGCGGACGCAGAGCCCGCCCCAACCGCGCTCTTCGAAATCGTCCACGACGGGGAAGAACGGCTCGGTGACGGTGTACTCGCCCTCCAGGCCGCGCTCGATCAGGAGGTAGGTGTGGGACACCGCCAGCATGGAGACCGCGTCGACACGGCCCGCCTCCAGCAGCTCGAAAGCTGTGGTCTGGTCCGGGACGAGCTCCATCTGGCCGTCGGGGACCCCGAAGTACTCGGCGTAGTCCTGCTCGACCGACGCGTTGAGGACCGCCACCGTGAGATCCGGGTTGTCGACGAACGACTCGAAGTGCTCGATGTCGTGCGGGTTGCCCTCCGCCACGAGGAACGCCTCAGGCGTGATCGCGGTGGGCTCGGTGAAGGCCACCTCGCCGCAGCGGTCCGGTGTGATGAAGACACCGGCGGCGATGACGTCGAACTGGTTGGCCTGCAGACCCGGGATCAGCCCGTCCCACGACGTGGAGGCCGCCTGGATCTCGGGAACACCCAGCTCCTCGAAGACGGCCGCCGCGACGGCCGGGGACTGCCCGGCCGGCTCACCGGAGTCGTCGACGAACCCGAAGGGGACCTCGTTGGCGAGAGCCACCGACACGAACCCCTGTTCACGCAGACGCTCGAGGGTGTTGCCGTTGCCGTTGCCGTTGCCGTCTGCGCCCTCGTCGACCCGGCTGCAAGCCGCGAGACCAGCTGCGGCCGCACCGGCCCCTGCCAGACGGAAGGCGTCTCGGCGTGCCCAGGTTCCTCGCCGACGCGCTGGTACCTGCTTCTTCACGACTGCTCCTCGAAAACTCGCAAGAGCGGTGCCTTCGCCCGAAGGACTGAGCGAGGGCGCCGCGTATTCGGATGGTGGAATCGCCTCGTGTGGGCAGATCCGCGGTGCGGTACCGCGTCCGTGGCCGCCCCCCGGGTGCACGGGACGGCGGCGCTGGTACGGGGTGTCTCTCCCCGGGCCCGCCGTACCGTAACTACACATGTTTAGTCCGTTATGCACTGGTTATGAGCTGTGACTCATCGGGTGACCGGGCAATGAACCCCCTCCGAGCTGGTCACCTGTGCGGGGTGACTTTGGGTCTCTATTCCCGTCACCCAGGGGTCACTACCGTCGACATACGAGTGGGCGGGGCCCGGAACCCGGACCCCGCCCACGTAAAAGTGCGCAACGCTCGACGCCTTAGGCGTTCGCGTCCTCCTCGACGACCAGCGGGTAGACACCGTTCTCGTCGTGGACCTCGCGCCCGGTGACGGGCGGGTTGAAGACGCAGAGCACGCGGAAGTCCGTCTTGGGACGGACCGTGTGCTTCTCGTGGCCGTTGAGCAGGTAGAGGGTGCCCGGGGTGATGACGTGCTTCTCCCCGGTCTCCTCGTTGGTCAGCTCGGCCTCGCCCTCGATGCAGTGCACGAGTTCGATGTGGTTGGCGTACCAGAACGTCGACTCCGTGCCCGCGTACAGGACGGTCTCGTGGAAGGAGAAGCCGACCTTCTCCCGCGCCAGCACGATCCGACGACTGCGCCAGTTCTCCGTCTGGATGTCGTCGTCGGTGTCGCTGATCTCGTCCAGGCTGCGAACGATCACTTCTGTCTCCTTAACGCTCTGATGCGCGCTGAGTGCGCTGGTAATACACGGTACGGGGCCGGCCGGCGCCCCGGGTAGGGACGCCGACCGGCCCCGGTACCGAAATGGTCAAGCTCGCGGGCCGGAATCTACCGGTTCGGCGTGCTGCCGCTTAGGCGGGCTGCGCGACCTTGACGGCGGCGCGGGCACTGTCGGCCATGATGTCCAGGCCGGCGGTCAGCTCCTCGTCCGTCGCGGTGAGCGGCGGCAGGAGCTTGGCGACCTCGTCCTCGGGACCGGAGGTCTCGAGGAGCAGGCCGCGGTCGAAGCACTCCGCGGCGAGCTTCTTGGCAATGTCGCCCTCGGCGTCGAAGGCCAGGCCGCGGGCCAGACCGCGGCCGCGCACGTGCGCCCCGAAGTCGGCATGCTCCGCGGCCATCTCGGCGAGACGGGCCTCGACCAGGTCGCCCTTGGCCTTGGTGGCCTCGGAGAAGGCGTCGTCGCTCCAGAAGCGGCGCAGCGCCTCGCTACCGGTGACCATGGCGGGGTTGAAGCCGCGGAAGGTGCCGTTGTGCTCGCCCGGCTCCCACACGTCCAGCTCGCGCTTGAACAGCGTGAGCGCCATCGGCAGGCCGTAGCCGCTGATGGACTTGGACAGGGTGACGATGTCCGGCGTGATCCCGGCCTCTTCGAAGCTGAAGAACTTGCCGGTGCGGCCGCAGCCCATCTGGATGTCGTCCAGGATCAGCAGGATCCCGTACTCCTTGCAGAGTTCGGAGAGCCCGCGGAGCCACTCGGCGCTGGCGGCGTTGATGCCGCCCTCGCCCTGAACGGCCTCGACGATGACGGCGGCCGGGGCGTCCAGACCGCTGCCGCTGTCCTCCAGGAGGGTGCGCAGCCACAGGAAGTCCGGGGTCTGGCCGTCGAGGTAGTTGTCGAACGGCATGGTCGCCACGTGGTCGAGCGGCACGCCGGCGCCGCCGCGCTTCATGGAGTTACCCGTGACGGCCAGGGCGCCCAGGGTCATCCCGTGGAAGCCGTTGGTGAAGTTGATGATGGTCTGGCGGCCGGTCACCTTACGGGCGAGCTTGAGCGCGGCCTCGACCGCGTTGTTGCCGGCCGGGCCGGGGAACTGGATCTTGTAGTCCAAGTTCCTCGGTTTGAGGATGATCTCCTCGAAGTTTTTCAGGAACTCGCGTTTGGTGGCGCTATAGGCGTCGAGGCTGTGAACGATCCCGTCGTTCGTCAGGTACTCGATGAGCGGCGTCTTCAGCGCGGGGTTGTTGTGACCGTAGTTGAGCGATCCGGCTCCGGCGAAGAAGTCCAGGTAGGGCTTGCCCGACTCGTCGTAGACGTGGCTTCCGACAGCCTTGTCGAAGACGACCGGCCAGTTCCGGCAGTATCCGCGGACTTCGGACTCGAGGCGCTGGAAGGTCTCCATCGTGATGTTCCTTGGTTCCTTTCCCCAACTTCGTGGGCTCATGGCTTAGACGAGGGGTGGGTCAGGATCGCGTTTCGATCCGGTGCGGATGGTCAGTCGTCGGTGTCGGTCGCGTTCGAGCCGAAGGGCCCGATGCGGACGAGGTCCTCGGGTTCGTGAGGCTCATCGCCCTCCTTCGGGAAGTGCTCCACGCCGAAGAGCGGGCTCCAGGCGGCCTCGGTGTCCCTGCCCCGCGCGAAAGACGCGAAGAGGGCCCGTGAGGCCTCGTTGTCGGGAGTGACGGTCGCTTCGAGGTACTGAAGACCCTGCTCGGCGATGCTGTCGCCGATGAAGTCGAGCATCCGGCGGGCGAGTCGCTGACCCCGGTACGCGGAGTCGACGGCCACCTGCCAGAGGAAGTACGTGTCCGGGCTGTCGGGACGGACGTAACCGGTGACGTAGGCCGCCACCCGGCCGTCGGTGTCCCGCGCCACGACGCTGGTCGCGGCGAAGTCCCGGCACCAGAGCGTGTAGGCGTACGGGGAGTTGACATCCATCCCCGTCTCGCCGGCCAACCGCCACATGTGTGGCCCGTCCTCCGGGGAGGGGTGCGTCAGGCGCACGCCCTCACGGCCCGCGGCCTCTGCGGTCTTGGAGCCCATTGCCCCGCCTTCAGTTCGGTCGCGTGCTTGGAGGTTCGTTCGTAGATGTGGCACGTCGATCGAACTTAGCGAACGAAGGTCAAAGACTTTTCAGCGAGATTCCGCGCAGATGTTTAAGTGGTTTCAGATCGGGTAGGACTCGTCTATTTAGCAGCTTGATTCCGCCTAGATCAGCGTACCCAAGTGACGCGCGGTAGCGGCCAAGCGGCCTGCTCATACCCCGCCCATCAGGAGGTTCGGCCCTCTCGCGCCCCTCCCCGCGGACCCGCGTCGCCCAGGGTGAGGGTGGGCCCGTTCACCGGCCCCCAACAGCCCTCAGGGTCAAACATAGAGCCTGAACGGGCAATATTAAGCGTGCGTTAAGTCACACCAATTCGGTGGAAAGCTCGCGACATAACGCCCACCCGGGACTGCAGCGCACGTCACACGGCATGCCGGGCGTCCCTCGTAGCCGCCTGTACGCAGGAAAATCGCTCGGCCACGGAGCGATACGCCGGTTTCCGCCTCCTGCCCGGGCCCCACTGCCTGACGGCCGAGGAGGACACATGGGCCCCACCACCGCCGAACGTCCTTGATGAATCGCCGAGTTTCTACCAGACTCTGTGTAGTACGACCTCATGTAGTACTACAATTGGTCGCATCGCCTCGCCGCAGCCCACGCGGGTCGGACACCCCGGGACGGCAGCGCGGCCACGCACTTCGCTGAACCCACCGTGGAGCCACGGCGGGAAACACCGACAAGGGATCGGAGGCACCTGTGAACCGCCTGTACCACGACAGCGAGGACTGGGTCGAGCAGGGGAACTGCCGCTCGTACGACCCCGAGATCTTCTTCCCGGTGAGCAGCACCGGGATCGGCCGCACCGACACCGAGCAGGCCCTCGCCGTCTGCCGCAGCTGTACTGTTCGCCCAGAATGCCTGCGGTGGGCGCTCCGCGCCGGTGAAGCTCATGGAGTCTGGGGTGGAACCACCCCCGAACAGCGCCGCTACATGCGCCGCGAGCTGGCACCGGCGGTCTAGGTACCGACGGCCTAGGCGCCGAAAGGTCGAGGTGCCGACCGGGCCGCCGGGTGCGCGAAGGACCGCGCCCGGCGGCTCTCTTCTGTCCCAGACCGCTGTCCCAGACCTCCCTCCCAGACCGCTGCCCCAGACCTCCACTCCGGGTTTCCCCTCACCCGCGATTGCGCCGATTCCGGTCCCAGGTCCCGAAAGCGGGGGAGCACAACCTCACGTTGAGGGGTCTTGCGGCACCGAAAGGCACGGCCTAGGTTCACTAACGTGCGACCCGCTCACGGCATGCTCCGCCTCACCCGCACGGCGATCCTCGCCGCTGCGGCCACGGGGCTTGCCTGGATGGGACACAACCTCTGGGCCGAAGCCCCCGCCGGGGCCGGAGGGTTCCTCCTGGCCACGGCGTTCCTCTTCGGCCTCCTGTGGCGGTTCACGCGGATCATGCGGAGCTTCGGCGAGATCTTCGCCGTCATGGCCCTCGCACAGGTCGCCCTGCACCTGATCCTCCAAGGGACGGCGGGGCCCGCTCTCGCGGCCCTCGCCCCCGGAGCCGACCACACCGGGCACGGACTGCTCACGCACACCCTCGGTTTCGCGCCGGGGATGCTGCTCGCACACTTGTGGGCGGCCCTGCTCGCCGCCGCTCTGCTGGCCTACGGCGAGAACGCCCTCTGGTCCCTGGCCACCGCCGTCTCCCGGGCGCTGCCACACCTGCTGCGCGTACCCGACCTCACGTTCGGCGTCCCCGGGCGGGCGCTCACCGCGCCCCGGCCCACGGCGCCCACTCCCCCCGTGCCCTCGGCGCACGGCCCCCGCGGGCCTCCCGGTTCGTCCGCGCTCCGCCTCTGACCTGAGCGAGGCGGGCTCTGTCGAAGACACCCGGCAAGCACGGGCCAGAACCCGTGCCTTCCGGGTGCGAACCGTACGTGATCGGCCTGAGAGAAGACCATGAGAAAATCCCGCACCGCAGCCCTGATCGCCCCCTTCGCCGCGGCTGGCCTGCTGCTCGCGCCCTCGCCCGCGCTCGCCCACGACGTCCTCATCGATTCCGACCCCGAGGACGGCGCCACTCTCGACGCCCTTCCCGAAGAGGTCGTCCTGACCTTCAACAACTCCCCGTTGGAGAGCGGTGAGGGCAACGCCATCGTCGTGACCGGCCCCGACGGCGAGACCACCTACGAGGAGGGCGGCCTGGACTTCGACGGACCCGACGTGTCCGTCGGCCTGGCCCCGTTGGACGAGGAGGGCGAGTACAGCATCGGCTACCGCGTCGTCTCCTCGGACGGCCACCCCATCCAGGACACCCTCACCTTCACGGTGACTGAGGAGGCCGTCGCGGAAGCCGCGCCCGACGAGGAGGAGGAAGCGGACGAGGAGGAAGCCGCCGAGGACGAGGCGGCGGAGGAGGAGTCCATCGACGAGTCCCCCGCCTCCGCTGAGGACACGGCCGCCGACGAGGCCGGCACCTCTCCGATCATGGTCCTGGCCGGCGTCATCGCCGCGATCGCGGCCATCGGCGCGGTCGTCCTCGTCATCGTGCGCATGCGCAACCGCCCCGGAGCGCCCTCGGGAGAGGGTTCGGGGCAGTAGTAGCCCGGAAATAACCCGAACAGCGGTCACCGAAGGCTGAGGGCCCGCACGCGTGGAGCGTGCGGGCCCTCAGCGGTTGATCTGGGGACGGCCTACCTGCGGCGGGCCAGCAGGATACTGATGTTGTCCTTGCCGCCCGCCTCCATGGCGGCCTGCCACAGGGCGTGCACGGCGGCCTCGTCGCTGCCGGCCTCGGCGATCATCCGTTCCATCTCATCGGGCATCACCAGGTCCGACAGGCCGTCACTGCACATGAGCCAGGCGCTGGGGTCGGCGGCCTCGTCCCGGCCCACGTGCGGGACCATCGAACCACCCGCACTGCCGCCCAGGGACTGGGTGATGAAGTTGGTGGTGACGGGGCGGCCGTCCTCGGAGGGAGGAAGCGCCGGGGAGTCGTCTTCGGAGAGCTGGCGCAGGTGGCGCCCCTCCAAGCGGTAGGTGCGGGAGTCTCCGACGTTGAACCAGAAGTTGCCGTCGCTGTTGAGCAGGACCCCCGCGACCGTGGTCCCCATGCCGGAGAACTCGGTGTGCTGCAGCGCGTGGTCCTTGATCTCCTCGTCGACGTTGGAGAGCAGCTGGGCGATCTCCTCCGGTCCGTTGAGGCGCGGCCCCATCTCGGCCATGCGGTGCACCGCGTGCTCGGAGGCGATCTCCCCCGCTGCCTGACCGCCGATCCCGTCCGCGACCGCGAGGATCACCGGCTCGCTCACCGGCAGCACACAGCGGACCGGGGAGGTCATGTTCGCGCTGGCGACGGTGAGTGCACCCATAACCACGGAATCCTCGTTGGCGGGGCGGATAGCGCCCCGGTGCGTGAGGGCCGTGACAATGACTTCCCCACCAGCGACACCCATACGCCATTCCTCCCGTTTCGTCGGCCGTGGCCGGTTGCCCGGCGTCCGGCGCCGGACCTTGATCGAGTCCCGTTCAACGTCTGGATTCTGTAACCGTACCGAGCCATCGCCGGAGTCGGTCAAAATCCGCGTACATCATGGCGGAAAACACCCGGATATGCAGTTCCCGCACCGGTTTTCGACGCCGAAAGTGTTGTGGCGGTTGAGCCAGGGACGTGTGTTGTGTCGGCGTCCGGTACCGATCCGACAGTAGCGGTGCTGGAACCCGGCCAACAGGGCCTATCGCCAGGTTCGGCGAACCCGCAGCCCAGCGGGCCTCCAAAGCGGAGCCGCTGAGTCCCGCACAGTGGTTCGGTATGCGCATCCGGACGCACTGAGGGCTCCAGCACACGTTGTCGCCGCACCCCTGGTCTGGCAGAATGGGGTTCGTTGGGTGTCTAAGACGCAGACACACACGGCCCGCGCCGCGCGCTCCTCGCAAGCAGGTACGCGCGGTGGCTCGAAACTCTCTCGACGGTCGTTTGGTGTGGTCCTCTGTGCGTCGAACCCTTCCCCCCTCCCCGGTATCCGCTGACCCTGCGCCCTCCGAGCGCACGGAGCCCAGTGCTGCCCGACGCCCGCCCCCTCCGCTACGCCCTGAGCCTCCAGGGCCCGGTCACGCGGCCCCCGGCGCCGTTCCCTGAGCAGCACGCCCCACCGCAAGACAGTCATGCTCGGGAGGGTTCCGATTCCCCGCTCCGGAGTCCCCCCGGGCCCATCCACAACGGACACCGCGGCGGTGTCCAAGGAGTTCAGCCCAGTGAAGATCGCTATGGTCGCCGAACACGCCAATCCCCTCCCCGCCCACCGGGGCGAACCCGCCTGCCCCGCGAGCCTGCACGTGTGCGCTCTGTCCCGGCAGCTCGCCAAACGCGGCCACAAGGTCACCGTCTATGTGCGCCGGAGTGACCCCGAACAGCCGGACGTCCGTACACGCATGGCCCGCGGCGTCTCCGTCGCCTATCTGGACGCCGGCCCCGCCCAGCCGCTCGGTGAAGGCGAGCAGGCCGAGCACACCGGGGCCTTCGGGACCGCGCTCGCGTCCGTCCTCGACGAGGAGACACCCGACGTCCTGCACGCCATCGGCTGGACCAGCGGTCTGGCCGCACTGCACGCACAGGCGCACAGCGAGAAGGACCAGAGCAAGACCCCGATCGTCCAGACCTTCCACTCGCTCAACGCCAGCGAACAGCGCTCCGGCCTCACCCACCGGCCGGACCGCGCCCGCATGGAGTCGATCCTCGCCTCCCGTGCCGACCACGTCCTGGTCAACTCCACGGACCAGCAGGGCGAGCTGGCCCGCCTCGGCGTGCCCCGCCACCACGTGAGCGTCGTGCCCTTCGGCGTGGACCCCGACCACTTCAGCGTCGAGGGCAGCGCTTCGGCGGAGCCGTGGCAGACGCGCCGCGAAGAGCGGCCCCGGCTGGTCTCGGTCACCTCCCTGACCGAGACCGGGGGCGCCGAACGCCTCGTCGAAGCGATGGCCCGTCTGCCCGAGGCGGAGCTGCTGCTCGTCTCCACCGCGGACGACCAGGACGTGGCCCTGGACGGGAACGCCCAGCGGATCGAGCTGCTGGCCAAGGAGGCCGGGGTCAACGACCGCGTGCACCTGACCGGCCCGGTGGAGCGCAAGGAACTCCCCCGCCTGCTGCGCTCGGCCGACGTGTACGTATCCGCCGCCTCATACGACCCCTACGGCGGCGCCGTGCTGGAGGCCATGGCCTGCGGGCTTCCCGTGGTCGCCACCGCCACCGGAGCGGTCCCCGAGGCCGTTCTGCACCGCACCAGCGGCGTCCTCATGCGGTTCGGCCGCCCTGAGGAGGTCGCCCGCTCCGTGCGCGCGGTCCTGAACACGCCCACCATGAGCACCGCCTACGGCATCGCCGCGGTGGACCGCGCGCGCTCGCGGTTCACCTGGCAGCGCATCGCCGTCGAGACCGAGATCGCCTACGAGCGCTCCCGTCCGCAGCAGAGCGAGCGCGACGAGCCCGACGAGGACGAGGCGGACCTGCTCCTGTCCGGATCCATGAACTGAGCGATTCCACCCCGACGATGACGTTCGAACACCAGGGACTGCTCTTTCGCCGCGAGAGACGGTTCCACGAAGTGGCACGGGAGCGGCTGCGGGCCGCCGTACGCGAAAACGCGCACGTCGTGCTCGCCGTCGCCGACCCGTCCGCGCTCCTCAGCGGACTCTCACCGTACGAGCGCGGACGAGTGGTCGTCACGGACAGGGACACCCTCTACGGCGCGCCGGGGCGTGCCCTGGCGGCCCTGCACCGGATGGCCCTGGCCCACGACCCCGCCCCGGTCGAGGTGATCGCCGAACCGCCGCTGGCCGGAGGCGACCGCGACCCGGACACTGGGGGCAGCGCCGACGGCGCGGGGGGCACCGCCGACCCCGCGATGGAACTCCGCGAGTGGCACCGGTGGGAGTCGGTACTGAGCACCGCGCTGGCACCGATGCGCATGCGGCTGCTGTGCGTCCACGACGACCTCGCCCTCAGTCCGGGCGCCCGCTCAGCCGTCCGCGCAACGCACCCGGAACTCGTGGAGTCCGGCGGTGCGCGCCCCAACCCGGCCTACCGCGGGACCGCCGCGTTCGGTACCCGCCCCCGCTCACCGGAGCCGCTCCCGGTGGACGGCCCCGTGCACCGCCTGGAGATCGGCCAGTCCCTGCCCCGGCTGCGCGGTGACCTCACCGCTCTCGGCGACTCCCTCGGAGTGGAACCGGACCGGCTGGACAGCCTGGTCGTGGCGGTGAACGAACTCGCCGCCAACGTGATCGAACACGGAGCCGGGAAGGGCACCCTGCGCGTGTGGCGCTCGGCGGACCGGTGGGTGTGCGACGTCTTCGACGATCGGGGCGGCCTCATCGACCCGTTGGCCGGGTACCGACCGGCCGACAACCTCCGCACCCGCGGCTACGGCCTGTGGATCACGCGGCAGACCTGCGATTACATGGAGATCTGCGGCGACAGCGAGGGGTCCCTGGTACGACTGCACTTCGTCGACGGCCGGGCAGGCGACAGCCCGGCAGCCGGCAGCCGGGAGTACAGCAGCCGGGCCCGGCCCGGCGAACAGGCGGGCCGGGGTCGGCTGCTCAACCCTTGAGTGCTCCCACAGCGTCTCCGGTACTCGCGTCGATCGGGATGACCTGGTCGATGCCGGCTATCACGAACAGCCGGTTGACCTGCTGCTGAGGTTCGGTGACCACGAGGCCCAATCCCAGGTCTCTGGCCTGGCGGAAGGCCGAGACCAGGACACCGATACAGCGTGAGTCGCAGAAGCCCACTTTGGCGAGGTCAACCACCACCCCCTTAGGCAGCGGGGCAGTGAGGACCTCGTCCAGCGCCTCCGCCAGCGCCGGGGAGGTGATCGCGTCCATCTCCCCCGCGGGTGTCACGATGACGACGTCATCCTCGCGGCGGATCGGGATGTCTGGCGTCACGCTCGGTTCTCCTTGTCGTTCGCATGCACCGGGTGACTCGGAGCCCTCATCATGACGGTTCCCGGTCACGCTAGAGACTCATCTCCGCGCACTTCAGTGCCCGTTCACCCGCGGACGGCGCGATCGTTGCGGCCCGGTGTTCTCCGCGACAAGATCCCGGGCCACGTCCACGACCTTCTTGCGATTGCGCTGGGCCACCTCCCGCAGGGCGGCGAAGGCAGCGTCGGCGTCGCACCCGCGGGCGTGCATGATGATGCCCTTGGCCTGGTCGATCACCGTACGCGCCGACATCGCCCGGCGCATATGGGCCGACTCCCGGGCCGCGTCGGCCTGACGGCCCGCGGTGTGCAGCGCCATCGCCGCATGCTCGGCGAGCAGCGCAGTGAGCTGCGTGACGACCTCTTCGTCGAAGGCGTCGGCCCGGCCGGAGTGCACACCGAAGGTGAGGACCCGGTCCTCACCCAGAAGCATGCTGGGCTGGGTGACCGACGAGCGGTCGCCGCACTGGACGGCCATGCTCGTGTACCGGGGCCAGCGCTGTTCGCGCAGCACGTCGTCGACCCGGACCTGGTGCATCTCCCGGACGGCCTCCACTGTCGGCCCCTCGTCCGTCGTGTACTGGTGCTCGAAGGCCTCGGAGAGGTCGGAGTGCGAAGCGCCGTAATCCATGACCACGTGCCGGATGGACCCGTCCGGTCCGACCACCTCTCGCCAGACCACCACCAGAGCGGCCGAGCACCCGGGGACCCCGAGGGCCGCGGCCCTGCTCATCTGGTCCAGGGCCCGTTCCAACGTCGTGTTCTCCGCCTGTCCCAACGCACCGATGTCACGCGCGAGGTGTTCGATCCACATCGTCCGAACCTCCTCCAGACGTTCCGGGCTCCAGCACCAAAGGTAACCTTCGGAAGACTTCGAACGGACAACGTTGCCAAGACGACCGGGAGACCGTGAGCGTGCCGGAACACCTCGCCGAACTGCAACGCGAGATCACTGCGCTGGGTGAGCGCATCGCAGCGTTGCGCAGCACTCACGCCACGTACCCCGACGATGCCCGGGGCACCGCCGAGGCGGCACTGGCCGAGCTCGAGTACGCCGAACGCCTCCTCAAGGGGACCGGTTCCCAACTGGCGCAGGAGGCGCCCCAGCCCCGGCGCCCCGTCGAGGACGGTGACCGGCCCCTGCTGCGTGCCGTGTTCAACGAGCTCAGCGTCCCCGTCGTCCTCCTGGACCACGACGGTTACATCCGGCGGATCAACGCGGCCGGGGCCACCCAACTGGGCAGCGCGCCGGGCTACCTCACCGGAAAACCCTTCACCCACTTCGTCGACCTGCGCAAGCGGGCGGCCATGAAGGTCTGGCTGGCCGCTGTCCTGCGCGGCGACGGCCCAGCGGTACTGGAGTCACGCCTGGCCCAGCGCGGCTGGGCCGAGGACGTGCACCTCACCCTCACCCGCCTCGAACTGCCCACCGAGGCGCAGCCGCTGATCCTCGTGGCGATGTCCCCGCCCATGAACACCGCGGCGGAGGAGGGCCCGGCACCCCTCGAGTCCCAGGTGGAGGACCAGGTCGTCGTCCTGGCCGCCCGCAGACTCGACGTACTGAACCGGATGACCCGCCTCCTCCTCCGAGGCGCGGGCATAGCCCTGACCGACGCCGCCGAACTGCTGGCCGATTCCTACGCCGACTGGGTGGTCATCGACGTCTGCGACCTCCCCGAGGACCCCGAAGCGGCCCGCCGCGCCGCGGTCATCGGCCCCGCCGACGCCCCCGCCCACCAACGCGACGAGGTCCGCGCGCTCTCCCCCCGCGCATCCGACATCCCCGGCGAGGTCCTGGGCCGCGGCCAGTCACTCCTCTTCCCCCTCATCGAGGACGAGACGGTCCTGGGCCACACACCGTCGGGCGCGCCCCTGCTATCCGTCCTCGGGGCCGGGTCGCTCCTGTCCGTGCCTCTCAGGGGCAGCCGGGGCGTCCGCGGGGCGCTCACCCTCATCCGCCGCAGCAACCGCGGCAGCTTCCGCCTCGCCGACCTGGGCCTCATCGAGGAGATCGGCGAGCACATCGGCCTGGCCCTCCCGCCCCGGGCGCCAGCGGAGCCCAAGCCCTAGGCAGGCCCCGGCCCCGGACAGGGACAGGGACTGGCGGAAACCGCCGCCCAGCCACCTAGTCGTCGGGACCGTGCAGGGTGTCCACCAGGGTGGACAGCCGACCGGCCGAGCGGTCGACCCTGCGCACGGCGTCCACCAGCGGCTGGTCGATCTCCTGGTACTTGTCCACCACGTGCTCCCGCAGCGCGCTCAGGTCGGCCTGGACCTGCCGGGAGCGCTGGGACAACTGCTCCGCGAGCACCTTGCCCGGCTCCCCGGTCTCCTGGTTGAGGACCCGCTGCAGGGAGCGGGCCTGCTCGCGCATCTGCGCCTTCAGCTGGTGCAGCTCGACGAAGACCTCGACCTTGGAGCGCAGCACCCACGGGTCGAACGGCTTGATCAGGAAGTCGACCGCCCGCGACGAGTACCCGCGGAAGACCTGGTGCCGATCGACCTCCTGAGCGGTCAGGAAGATGATCGGCACGTCCTTCGTCTTCTCCCGCTGCTTGATGTGCGCGGCGGTCTCGTACCCGTCCATCCCGGGCATGATGACGTCCAGCAGGATCACCGCGAAGTCAGTACCCAGAAGCTGCTTCAGCGCCTCCTCACCGGAGTTGGCCCGGACCAGGTTCTGGTCGAGGGAGGTGAGGGCCGCCTCCAAAGCGATGAGGTTCTCGTCTCGGTCGTCAACGAGAAGGATGTTGGCCTTCTGAGTCACTGCTGGCTACTCCGAGTCTTCGGTCGGGTTGCTTCCGGTCCTGCCGGTGTCCCCGTTCGATTCACTGTTATCCGTGGTGTCACTGTGACCGGGGTCGTCCGTGGCGCCATTGTGCCCGTCCGGAGACCGGCCCGTTTCACCGGCCCCGGAGTGGCCGCCACCCGAGCCGTCGACATCGGCGTCATCGGCCGCGGCACCGGCCCGCGTCTCCTCCGGCCCGGCCGTGAGCCACCTGCGCATCACGTCGAGCAGGTGGTCCAGGTCCACCGGTTTGGTCACGTAGTCGGTGGCCCCCGCCGCGAGGCTGCGCTCCCGGTCGCCCTGCATGGCCTTGGCCGTCAGGGAGATGATCGGCAGGTCCTCGAACTGGGGCATCTCCCGAATCCGCTGAGTGGTCTGGTTACCGTCCAGCTCGGGCATCATCACGTCCATCAGGACCAGGGAGATGTCCTCGTTGGCCTCCAGCCGCTCGATCCCCAAGTGACCGTTGTCAGCGTAGAGGACCTCAAGTCCTTGAGCCTCGAGCGCGCTGGTCAACGCGAACACGTTGCGCACGTCGTCATCGACGATCAGCACCCGCTGGCCGCTCAGGATCGCCCGCCGCTCCGGGTCCGGGCGTGCCTCGGCCGTGTCCTGCCCGTCCCCTTCCTCGTCGCCCGCCGCGTCGGGGGCGTGTTCGGGGCCCTTGAGCACCTGCACCATCGGCAGCGGTTCCGCGGGCTCCCCGGAGTCGGTCAGGGCGGCGACCACCGCGTCGAAGTCCTCGTCCGGCAGGTCGAGGCCGTCCTCAGGGATGCCGCCGCCGGCGTCGTCCCCTCCTCCGGGCAGGGCCTGGCCCTCCACCCGGTTCGGCTCCAGCACCGGAAGCGGGTGCAACTGGGTCAGCTCGTCACCGACGTCGCCCGCCTCCTCCGGGATGCGGACCGGCAGCAGCAGCGTGAACGTCGAACCCTGGTTGGCCACGCTCCGCACCCGGATCTCGCCGCCCAGCAGCCGGGCGAAGTTCCGGCTGATGGACAGCCCGAGCCCGGTTCCGCCGAACCGCCTCGACGTGCCGCCGTCCCCCTGGTGGAAGGCCTCGAAGATCACCTGCAGCTTGTCCTCGGCGATCCCGATCCCGGTGTCCGCGACGGTGAAGGCGATGACCTCCTCGTTGGCCACGAACATGTCGATGTCGGTGTCTTCCAGTGCCCACGCCGGTTCGATCAGCAGCCGCACCTCGCCCTGCGGGGTGAACTTCACCGCGTTGGACAGCAGGTTCCGCAGGATCTGCTGGAGGCGCTGTTCGTCCGTCCACAGGGTCCCGGGGATGTCCGGGGAGACGTCCACCGCGAACGCCAGCCCATGCTCCCCCGTCACGGGACGGAAGGTGGCCTCCACGTAGTCGACCAGCTGCGCGATCGAAACCTCGCTGGGCTGGACCTGGGCGCGGCCCGCCTCCACCTTCGACAGGTCGAGGATCTCGTCGATGAGGAGCAGCAGGTCGCTTCCGGCCTTGTGGATGGTCTGGGCGAACTCGACCTGCTTGGCGGACAGGTTCTGCTCGGCGTTGTCGGCGAGCAGCCGGGCCAGGATCAACAGGCTGTTCAGCGGGGTGCGCAGCTCGTGCGACATGTTGGCCAGGAACTCGGACTTGTACTTGGACGAGACCTGGAGCTGATGGGCGCGCTCCTCCAGCGCGTTGCGGGAGCGCTGGATCTGCTGGTTCTGGAGTTCGATCGCGCGGTTCTGGTTGGCCAGCTGTGTGGCCTTCTGGCGCAGCTCCGCGTTCTTGCCCCGGAGCTCCTCCTGCTGGCGCTGCAGCTCGTTGGAGCGCTCGCGCAGCTGGCTGGTGAGCTGCTGGGACTGCTCGAGCAAGTGCTCGGTACGGGTGTTGGCCAGGATGGTGTTGATCGTCGTGCCGAGCAGGGAGACCAGCTGCCGCAGGAAGTTCTTGTGGATCTCCCGGAACTCGTCGTAGGAGGCGAACTCCACCACACCGAGCGAACGCCCCTCCGAGACGATCGGGAGTATGTACAGGTTGCGCGGCTGGGACTCCCCGATCCCCGACTCGACCATGACGTAGCCCGGCGGGATGTTGGATACCTGCTGCTCGACCTGCTGGGACAGGGCCTCACCGGCCAGCCCGACACCCTTGTGGATGCGCTGCCGGTCCTCGGACGGCTGGAAGCCGAAGCCCGCGTAGAGGCGGAAGATGTCCTGGTGGTCCTGGTCCTCGGGGAGGTAGCAGGCACCGTGCTGGGCCTGGATCAGCGGCGTCACTTCGGTCATGATCAGGCGGGCGAGCTCGTTGAGGTCGCGGTGCCCCTGGATGTGGCCGGAGATGCGGGCCAGGTTGGACTTGAGCCAGTCGGCGTCGCGCTGGTCGGCGGTGGTCTCGCGCAGGTTGGACACCATCAGGTTGATGTTGTCCTTGAGTTGTTCCATCTCCCCGCGGGTGTCGACCTGGATGTTGCGCGTCAGATCGCCCTTGGCGACGGCGTTGGCGACCTCCGCGATCGCGCGTACCTGCGTGGTGAGGTTGCCCGCCAGGCCGTTCACGCTGTCGGTGAGCTGCTTCCACGTTCCCGTGACGCCCTCAACCTTGGCCTGACCGCCCAACTGCCCCTGGCTGCCCACCTCGTACGCCACACGGGTGACCTCGGTGGCGAAGGCCGACAACTGGTCGACCATCGTGTTCACCGTCGTCTTCACTTCCAGGATCTCGCCCTGGGCGTTGACGTCGATCTTCTTGGTGAGGTCACCGGCGGCGACCGCCGTCGTCACCTCGGAGATGTTGCGCACCTGGGTGGTGAGGTTGTGCGACATCGAGTTCACGTTCTCGGTGAGGTCGTTCCAGATGCCCGAGACGCCCTTGACGCTGGCGCGGCCGCCCAGCTTGCCCTCGGTACCCACCTCACGGGCCACCCTGGTGACCTCGTCGGCGAACGCGGACAGCTGGTCCACCATCACGTTGATGGTGTCCTTCAGCTCCAGCATCTCGCCCTTGGCGTTGACGGTGACCTTCTTGGTCAGGTCGCCGGCTGCGACCGCCCTGGTGACCATCGAGATCTGCCGCACCTGGTAGGTGAGGTTGTTGGCCATGGAGTTCACGTTGTCCGTGAGGTCCTTCCAGACCCCGGACACGTCGCGGACGTGGGCCTGTCCGGCCAGCTTGCCCTCGGTACCCACCTCTCGGGCCACCCTGGTGACCTCATCGGCGAAGGTCGACAGCTGGTCCACCATCTTGTTGATGGTGTCCTTCATGTCGAGCATCTCGCCCTGGGCGTCGACCGTGATCTTCTTGCTCAGATCGCCCTTGGCCACCGCCGTGGTGACCTGCGAGATGTTGCGGACCTGGTAGGTGAGGCTGTTCGCCATCGAGTTGACGTTGTCGGTCAGGTCCTTCCAGATGCCCGAGACGCCCTTGACGTTGGCGCGGCCGCCCAGCTTGCCCTCGGTACCCACCTCACGGGCCACCCTGGTGACCTCGTCGGCCAGGGAGTCGAGCTGGTCGACCATGGTGTTCACGGTGTTCTTCAGGGCGAGCATCTCGCCCTGCACGTCCACCTCGACCTTGCGGGTCAGTTCGCCCCTGGCCACCGCAGTCGTCACCTTGGAGATGTCGCGGACCTGGTTGGTCAGGTTGTCCGCCATCGAGTTCACGTTGTCGGTGAGGTTCTTCCAGATGCCCTGGACCCCCCGGACGTTGGCGCGGCCGCCCAGCTTGCCCTCGGTACCCACCTCACGGGCCACCCTGGTGACCTCGTCGGCGAACGTGGACAGCTGGTCCACCATCGTGTTGAAGGTGTCCTTGAGCTCCAGCATCTCGCCCTGGACATCGATGGTGATCTTCTTGCTCAGATCACCCCGGGCGACGGCGGTGGTCACCGTGGAGATGTCGCGCACCTGGAGGGTGAGGCGGGAGGCCATCTGGTTGACCGACTCGGTGACCTCGCGCCAGGCGCCGGAGACGTCCTCCACACGGGCGCTGCCGCCGAGCTTGCCCTCGGTGCCCACCTCGCGGGCCACGCGCGTGACCTCCTCGGTGAAGCCGCTCATCTGGTCGGCCATCCGGTTCACCGTGTTGGCCAAGCGCAACAGGTCGCCCTTGAGCTCGCCGCGCCGCCCCACGGTGGACGCCCTGCGGTTCAGCTCGCCCTCGGCGACGGAGTCCAGGACACGGGCGACGTCGGTCACCGGCTCGGCGACCTCGTCGAGGAGGACGTTGAGTGCCCGGGCGCTGTTGCCCCAGGCTCCCCGGGACGGGTGGACGTTGACCCGCTCGTTGAGCCGACCCTCGTCACGGACCACGTCGCCGACCCGCTGGAGTTCGGTGCTGAGCTGCTCGCTGTGGTCGACCACCTCGTTGAAGACCGAAGCGATCTCGCGGAGCTTGCCGCTGCCCCGCGACCTGAGCCGGACGCTGAAGTCGCCGTCCCTCATCCGGTACAGCGCACTCAGTATCTCGTCGAGCTGATCATCGGCCAGTTCCGTGACCGCCTCGGGCATGAACCCCTCCTCAATCCCGCAAGTCACTTCGACAACCGAACCCGCGCCGATCCCGGTCCGACCCACGCACAATGGGACGGTCCCGTGCACAGCGCACGGGACACGGAGGCGCGCGAGCGATCACGCACCTTCGGCCGTGCTCGACAGATCATTCCGCGCTCGCAACCACCAGGCTGCCCCTCGCTGCGCCGATGTCGCTCGGACAGCCAACCCCGGGCTGACCTTCGCTCATCGTCCGGCGAGAGATTGCCTGGACGGCCGCTCGCCTCGATGCCGGCTCCGCCGACACGAGCGAAAGCATCCGTCGAACACTCCCTAGGTCACACACCGTCACGCTACCGTCGCGAAGTACCACCCGAAAGAAGCGGATGTGTCGACTTACACTAACTGGCCGAGGCCTCGTACACAGGAGGGTTCGCCATGTTCACGTCCCTCTCGCACGCCGATGGGCGCCGATGCGGGGCCGTGACGAACAGGTTCCGGTGGATCGCGACGAGCGGGGCCCGGCACACGCGTATCGTGGCAGTGGCCACCATTCCCACACCCGCGCACAGTGACGAAGGACACCGACGGCTTGGCAGCACATGACGCGTTGAAGGTCGCTCGACGAGAGTTTCCCCCTGCTCCCGAGACCGCGGCGGCCGCCAGAGAGTTCGTGCACGACACCCTCCTGACCTGGGGTGTACCCGACCCCTTCGACGACATCATCCTGTTGGTCAGCGAGCTGGTCACCAATGCCGTCATTCACGCGGACTCGGCGCTGGAGGTGACCGTGCGCCGCTCGGAGGGTTCGACCGAGGTCATGGTCACCGACTCCTCTCCCGAGCGCGCCGTCCCGGAGGCCGGTCCGCTCTCCGTGGACACCTCCCCCTCCACCGGCGACGAGCGCAGCGGCGGCCTGGGGCTGGCCCTCGCCTCGGCGATCGCCTCCAGCTGGGGTGTCAGCTACGGGCGCAACGACAAGGCCGTTTGGTTCCGCATCGAGGACAAGTCGGCTGAGCATCCGTCACTGGAGTCCCCTCCGGTACGCCGCGGACCCACGCGCCCCGCGCGAGCTCCAGCGTGGTCTGCCCTGGACTCGGCGCTGGGCTCCCGCCTGTCCCTGCCCCAACTGCTGGAACGCACCGTGGAGTACGCGACCACGGCGCTGGGCGGGGACGCCGCCTACATCGCGCTGGCCACATCGGACGAGACCATGTGGGAGGTGCGATCGGCGGTCGGGCTGACCGGCGGGGCCCACTGGCGCCCGCTGCGGGTGCGGACCGAGGAGATCTTCCCGTCGGCCGCGCCCGAACCGGGCCCGGTGATCAACGACGACCTGATGATCGCCCGTGCCACCCGCGGCGCCCTGGCCAAGGCCGGGATGCGGTCGCTGGTGACGGCGCCCCTCATCGTGGACGGCCGGGTGACCGGCCTGCTGGGCGTGGCCTCCACGCGCGCCCGGCACTTCGGCCCTGCGGCGGCCAAGCGGCTCCAAGAGGGCACGGACCTGATCGCGCTCCCGGTGGAGCGGTCCCGGCTGGCCGAGGTCGAACTGAGCCGCCGCGCCTCGCTGAGCTTCCTGGCCGAGGCGAGCGACCTGCTCGCGGGCACCCTGGACGAGCGGATGACCGGAGCGCTGGCCGCTCAGCTGATCACCTCGCGCCTCGGCCGCTGGTGCGCCATCCACACCATCAACGAGCTGGGGATCTCCAAGCTCACGCACGTGGTACACAGCGATGAGAACCTCAACGACGTCCTACGGTCCCTGCTGACCGCACTGCCGCCGCGCGAACAGCGCGAACCGGGTCCCCTGTGGGGCCCGAAGGAGCTGGCGGACGAAGGGTTGGACGAGCAGCTGTCCGGCGCGCTCGCCCGCGGCCCGGCGATCAGCATCCCGCTCGTGGCCCATGGTCGGGCGCTCGGACGGATGACGATCGGCAAGAGCGAGACCGACGACTTCACCCGTGAGGAGGCCGATGTCGCCGACGACCTGAGCCGTCGTGTGGCTTCGGCAATGGAGAACGCCCGGCTGCACGAGCGGCACACGGCGATGAGCACGGCACTCCAGCGCAGCCTCCTGCCGGCCAAGGACAAGGAGCCGGTCATTCCCGGGGTGGACCACGCGGTCTACTACCGGCCCTCGGACGAGCGCAGTGAGGTGGGCGGGGACTTCTACGACGTCTTCTCCGCCAGCGGCCGCTGGTGCTTCGCCATCGGCGACGTGTGCGGGACCGGACCGGAGGCAGCGGCCGTCACCGGGCTGGCCCGGCACACCCTGCGCGCGCTGGCCCGTGAGGGCTTCACCCCCGCGCACATCATGCAGCGCCTCAACATGGCGATCTTGGACGAGAACACCTCGACCCGGTTCCTGACCATGCTCTACGGGGAGATGACCCCGGCCACGGACTCGGCGGGCGGCATGCGCGTGCGCATGGTGTCCGCCGGCCACCCGCTGCCGCTGCGGCTGAACCAGAAGGGCGACGTGGTCCCCTTCGGCAGCTCGCAGCCCCTACTGGGCGCCTTCGAGGACGTCGGCTTCAGCACCGAGAGCGTGGACATCCTGCCCGGCGAGGTGGTGCTCGCGGTGACCGACGGCGTCACCGAGCGGCGCAGCGGCGCGGACATGCTCGGCGACGAGGGACTCATGAAGATCTTCTCCAACGCGGCCGGGCTGACCGCCCAAGCGGTGATCAGCCGGATCGACCGCGAACTGGAGGAGTACGCACCGGGCGGCAACGTCGACGACACCGCGATGCTGGTGCTGCGCTTCCTCTAGGCCGCCGGACCGCGAGGCCGCAGGGCCGGCCTCAGAGCCAGCCCATGTCCTGGGCGGTGCGGATGGCGGCCATCCGGTTCTCACCGCCGGTCTTGCCGATGGCGTTGGACAGGTAGTTGCGTACGGTGCCCTCGGTGAGGTGCAGGCCTTTGGCGATGCGGGCGACGGTCGCCCCGTCCGCGGCGGCCCGCAGGACCTCGGCCTCGCGGTCGGTGAGCGGGCTCTCACCACCGAGCATCGCGGCGGCGGCCAGTTCGGTATCGATGTACCGGCCGCCTTCGTGGACCTTGCGGATGGCACCGGCGAGCTGCTCGACCGGGGCGTCCTTGGCCAGGAACCCGCGGGCCCCCGAGGCCAGGGCGCGGCGCAGGTAGCCGGGGCGGCCGAAGCTGGTGAGGATGACGACCCCGCACCCGGGCGCCTCCGTCTTCAGCTTCGCGGCGGCCTCCAAACCGGTGGCGCCCGGCATCTCGATGTCCAGCACGGCGACCGCGGCCCCGTGTTCGAGAACGGTGTCCACCACCCGGTCGCCACGCCCGACCTCGGCGGCGACCTCCAGGTCCTCCTCCAACCCGAGCAGCGCGGCGATCGCACCGCGCACCAGGTGTTCGTCGTCGGCGAGAACCAGCTTGATCACGGGCGGGCCTTCCCAGTCGCACGCGCTGTATGGAAGCGCGGGCAAGGTATCGTTCCGGACATTGTGGCGTATAAGGCCCTGGCCTCCTAGGGGAATCCGAGGCGGGGGAGGCGCGTTTGCGTGGTCGGGAGCGCGGACCACCAGGGCCGAGCAGAACTCGAAACCGCTCTGTATCGGGCTCTCACCCTGTTCTAACCCACGGGCCACATGATGAAGCATGTCAGTACATCGTCCCGCCAGCCGGAGGATGAGTTGCACCCGAACGATCCGAGTGACGGCCCGGAGACCGGTGCGGGAGCCGAGCACGGCGACACCGAGCACGGTCACACCGGGTCCGGCGCCGCAGAGCGACCCGCGGACCACCCCGTAGACCCCGAAGCCCCGGTAGGCCCTGAGGCCTCATCCGCACCGCGCTTCTCACTGCCCGAAGGCGCCACGCCGAGCTGGGCGACGGGACCCAACGACACCGACCGCGCCTCCTATGTCTTCCCCGAGCCCGAAGGGCAGCAGGGACCGAACGCGGGAGCGCCGTCTGGGCCGCAGCCGGGGGCGCATACGGGGGCTCATCCCGGTGCCCAGCCGGGGCCCTACCAGACGGGCGCTCACCAGACAGGCACCCATCAGACCGGCGCCTATCAGACGGGCGCCTTCCAGAGCGGACCCTTCCAGGGCGCGCAGCACGGCACGTTCGGCGGTCCCGGCGGGCCGTACAACACCGGCCCCCACAATCCGGGTCCGCACGGCGCGGGGCCGCACCAGGGCTTCGAGCAGCCGGGCTTCGGGCAGCATCCCCACGGCCAGTTCGGCCAGGGGCCCTTCCCCGGCCAGCCCCAGCCCAAGAAGCGGGGCACCGGCCGGATCATCGCCATCGCCGCGGTGACCGCCCTGGTCACCAGCCTGATCGTGGGCCCAGCGGTCGCGCTGGGAACCGCGTACCTGATGCCCGGCGGGGCGAGCTCGCCGATCAGTTCACTCACCGGCGAACAAGGGTCGAGCGCCACCGAAGGCGCCGTCGGCGACGTCGCCGACGAGGTCATGCCCAGCGTGGTCTCCATCCAGACCGGTGCCGGAGGCGGCAGCGGCGTGATCATCTCGTCCGACGGGCAGATCCTCACCAACGCGCACGTCGTGGAGGCCGGCGAGGGCGGCCCCATCCAGGTGCAGTTCAGTGACGGAACGGCGGCCGAGGCGGAGGTGCTCGGAGCCGACCCGGTCTCCGACATCGCGGTGATCCAGGCCGAGGGACGCGACGACCTCACCCCGGCGACGCTCGGCGACTCCGACCAGGTCGGCGTGGGCGGCGACGTGGTGGCGATCGGTTCTCCGCTGGGCCTGTCGGGCACGGTGACCACGGGCGTGGTGAGCTCGCTCAACCGTCCCGTGAACACCGGCGCCACCGAGAGCGGCGGCGGTCAGACCTCGACGGTGATCAACGCGATCCAGACCGACGCGGCCATCAACCCCGGCAACTCCGGTGGCCCGCTGGTGAACATGGCCGGTGAGGTGATCGGCGTCAACACCGCCATCGCCGGGCTCTCCCAGGAGGGCGGATCGGTGGGTCTGGGCTTCGCCATCCCGATCAACCAGGTCCAGCCGATCGCCGAGCAGCTGGTGGAGAACGGAAGCGCGAGCTACCCGGCCATCCAGGCCACCATCGCGCCCAGCCGCGGCGGCGGAGCCGAGATCATGGAGCTCACCGAGGGCGGATCCGCCGAAGAGGCGGGGCTCGAGGCCGGTGACGTGGTCGTCTCCGTGGAAGGGGAGGAAGTCACCTCGCCCGACCAGCTGATCGCCCAGATCCGCTCCCGTCAGCCCGGTGACGACATCACCCTGGGCGTGCTCTCGGGCGGCAGCGGCAATGAGCAGGAGGTCGAGCTGACGCTCGGCGAGCAGAGCGCGGAAGCGGCCTCCGAGGAGGACGCCGAGGAGGACTGACGGGGGCGTCTTCGCCTCGCGACCTCAGTACGGGTGGGGCGGAGCGGCCAGCGGGCCGCTCCGCCCCGCCCGTGTTTCCGGCCCCATGGTGGAGTTGCTCCGGACGGTTGGGTTGCCACCTGAGGTCGGGGGTTGCTGCTGGGCCGGGGCTCCCGCCGGCTAGGGGACCGTTTCCGCAGGTGGCGGAAGCCCTACTGGGGTGCGGGAAGCCCTACTGGGGTGGGTGTTCCGCGCCAGTGCGGGTTTTCCCGTTTCCTGCCGCCCGATGGTGGCCGTCTCCGCTGCGCGCCTCAAGGTCGTCGCCATCGAGCGCTTCGCGCGCGAGGGGCGCTGCACCTTGACCCGCTTCGCTGCGCCGGCGGGTGGGCGGCTATCAGGAAACGGGGGGCCTGTGGTCGGGGCGCCAAGGGGCCGCACGGGCCCTTCGGGCCCCGGGACTGCGGCCCGGCGGGCCAAGCCCGGTGGGCCGAGTGGCGCCCAGCCCACCGGCCGAGTCCGGCCGTGACCGGCCGGATTCCTGCCCGTCCGCCCGGCTTCGGGCACCCTTTCGGAAGATGATCTTGCTCCCAGCTCAACCCTCGGCCGTCGAGGGTTGAGACAGGGGCAAGATCATCGGGGATTAGCCGGTTTCGGAAGCAGCGGACACCCCTACCGAACTGGTTTCGGACACCGGGACCGCACCGGTGAGCCCACAGCACCCGGGAACCCAGACTGCAGGCTTCGCCCCGAAGACATCACCGTGGCGTGCTCTGCCGGTGGCGAACCTACTCGGAAGGGTGCGGACCCCGCTGGTGGAGGGGCAGGTGGAAGCCGATCGCGGTACCGCCGCCCTGGCGGTTGCGGGCGAACACCTGACCACCGTGCGCGTTGGCGATCTCCTTGACCATGGCCAGGCCCAAGCCGGAACCGGGCAGGCTGCGGGCGACGGTGGCCCGGAAGAAGCGCTCGAAGAGGTGGTCGATCTCGGCGGGGTCCACACCGGGCCCCCGGTCCAGGACCTCGACCACGCCGCCGCGGACCCGGATCACGATCGGCTCGGTGCCGTCCGGGTCGAACTTCGCGGAGTTCTCCACGGGGTTGGACAGGGCCCGTTCCAGAGCACCGGGGCGGCCCCACACGACGCTGGCGTCGGCGTCCACCACGATCTCCCGCCCGGTGCGGCGGCGGGTCCGGGCCGCGACCCGCTCAGCGACCTCCGCGAGGACGACCGCGCTGGCCGACTCGTCCTCGTGGTTGCCGGTGGCCAGCCCGACGAGTTCGTTGACCAGGTCGGTGAGCTCGCGGGTCTCGCCCTGGAGGTCGTCTATGAGCCGTTGGCGGGCCTCCGGGCTGAGCCGATCCACCCGGCCCAGGACCTGCACGTTGGTGCGCAGGCTGGTGAGCGGGGTGCGCAGTTCGTGCGCGGCGTCCTGCACCAGGCGGCGCTGTTCGTCCTTGGACCGGGCCAACCGGGCGAGCATCCCGTTGAAGGCACTGCCGAGGCGGCCCACCTCGTCACGGGTGGGCTCATCCGGTCCGTTCCCACCGCGGTCGGGGGTGACGGGGTCCAGGCGGCCGGTGGAACTGACGTACTCCGCGGCACCGGTGAGGCGGACCAGCCGGCCGGTGAGGCGGTGGCCGACGAGCCAGCCCACCGACGCCGCGCACAGGGCCACGAACAGCCCCACCCACAGGGTCTGGGTGGCCAACCGCCCGATCATCAGTTCCATGGGCGACAGGCGCTGGAACAGCTGGACCGCACCGCGCTCCTCCCCGACGGAGACCGTGCCCACCCGGTACTCCTGGCCGTTGACCTCCGTCTCGCGGGTGTCGACGACCCCGGCGTCCTGGGCCCGCGCGACAGCCAGGTCCTCCGTGGTGGGGTGGAAGGTGGCGGGTTCGTCGGTGTTGGCGAGCAGACGCGCCCAGGTGCCGTCCGGGGTGAGGATCTGCGCGTCCATGCTGCCCGGGGCCAGGAAGGTGAGGGTGCTGCTGTCCGGGGTGGTCGGCTCGTCCTCGGCGGCGATGACGAGCTGCTCGGCGAGCTTCTGCACCGCCGTGTCGAACTCGCTCTTGGCGTCGGCCCGGATGAGCGCCGCCGCCGTGGTGTAGGCGAGGGTACCGACCAGGGCGATGGTGACCGCCGCGACCAGTGCGAACAGGAGGGCGAACCGCGTACCCAGCCGCCAGTCCCGGGGGTTGAGCAGGACACTGTGCCGCAGTGTCTCGTGACCGGACACGTGACTCACCCCTGAAGACGCAGCGTGTACCCGACGCCCCGGACCGTCTGGATGAGCGGGGGCCCGCCGTCCTCCAGTTTGCGGCGCAGGTAGCTGATGTAGACGGCGAGGTTTTTGGACTCCGGGCCGAAGTCGTAACCCCAGATGCGGTCGTAGATGGTGGCGTGGTCCAGGACGATCCCGGTGTTGCGCATGAGGAGTTCGAGCAGGTCGAACTCGGTCTTGGACAGCTCGATCTCGCGCTCTCCCCGCCAGACCCGCCGGGCCCGGGTGTCCAGGCGGAGCTCGCCGACGCGCAGCGGGCCCTCCTCGTCCTCAGGCACCGGTGTGGCGCGGCGCAGCAGCGCCCGCAACCGGGCGAAGAGCTCGTCGAGTTCGAAGGGTTTGGCGAGGTAGTCGTCGGCACCGGCGTCCAGGCCCGCCACCCGGTCCGGGGTCTCCACCCGGGCGGTCAGCATGAGGATGGGCGTCCTGTCGTTCTCCGCGCGCAGGACGCTGGCCACACCGAGGCCGTCGACCCCGGGCATCATGACGTCGAGGACGAGCAGATCCACCGGCTCGGCGTGGACAGCGGCCAGGGCCTGGACGCCGTCCGCGGCCGTTCGCACCGTGTACCCCTCCAGTTGGAGGGCGCGTTCCAAGGACTCCCTAATGGCCCGGTCGTCGTCGGCGACCAGGACAGTGGCGGTGCTTTCCATGGCCCCATGTTGGCCCACCATGGTGAGAGCTCGGTAAGAGACGGGCCGACAGGCCCGGTGGTCAGAGCGCCCGGCGGGCTCACGGTCAGGCGTCCGGGCGGAACTCGCGTGTCCGGGACAGCCCCGCGGCGCGCCCCTTGCCCGCCACGACGAGGGCCATCTTCCGAGAGGCCTCGTCGAGCATCTCCGAACCAAGCATGACGGCGCCCCTGCGGTCCACGGTGGTGGCGTGCGCGTAGGCATCCAGGATGAGCTCGGCGTGGTCGTAGTCCTCCTGGGAGGGCGCGAAGACCTCGTTGGCCGCTTCCACCTGCAGCGGGTGCAGGACCCACTTGCCGTCGAACCCCAGGGCGGCGGTGCGTCCGGCCGCGCGCCGGAAGGCGTCCACGTCGCGGATCTGGAGGTAGGGGCCGTCAATGGCCTGGAGGTCGTTGGCCCGGGCGGCCACGAGTATGCGCATGAGGACGTGGTGGTAGGCGTCACCGGTGTCGTAGCCGGGCGGCTGCTCACCCACGACCAGGCTCTTCATGTTGATGGACGCCATGAAGTCGGCGGGGCCGTAGACCAGGGTCTCCAAGCGGGGAGAGGCCGCAGCGATCTCGTCGACGGCGACCAGGCCCTTGGCGTCCTCGATCTGCGCCTCGATGCCGATGCGGCCGACCGGCAGGTCCACGGCGCGTTCGATCTGGGTGAGGAGTGTGTCCAGCCAGTGGACGTCCCGTGCGGCGGTCACCTTGGGCAGGACCAGGGCGTCCAGGTTGGCGCCAGCGCCCTCCACCACGGAGATGACGTCGCGGTAGGCCCACTCGGTGGAGATGTCGTTGACCCGCACGGAGCGGACCTTGCCGTCCCAACCGCCGTCGTTGAGCGCCCTGACCACGTTGTCGCGGGCGGCCGCCTTCTCCAATGGCGCGACCGCGTCCTCCAGGTCCAGAAAGAACGCGTCGGCGTCCAGTCCCCGGGCCTTCTCCACGAACCGGGGGTTGGACCCCGGAACCGCGAGTACCGAACGCCGCGACCTCAGCTCGCCCATCGTCGTCCCCGCTCCCGTCCGTTGTGCTGTGCCTGCTGTCGTGCGTGCCGCCCGTGGCACGCGTGCATCATCGCACCGTGTGAGGCACGGAGCAGGGTCCGGGTGGTGCATAGAGTGTGGTTCGGGCCAAGGGCCCGGGATCCACGAGGAGAGTGCACATGTCCACCACGCTTCACCCGACCAGCACCCACTGGGGCAGTTACCAGGTCGAGGTCGAGGGCGACCGGGTAGTCGGGGTACGCCCCGACCCGGAGGACCCGGCACCCGCCCCGGTCATGGGCAACACCCCCGCGGCCCAGCACCACCGCACCCGGGTGGCCCGCCCGGCCGTGCGGCGCCGGTGGCTGGAGCACGGTCCCGGCCCGGACCCGCGCCGCGGCGACCCGGAGGACGCCTACGTCGAGGTGGAGTGGTCCACGGTGCTGGACCTGCTCGCCGGTGAACTGGACCGGGTGCGGACCGAGCACGGGAACGCGGCGATCTACGGCGGCTCCTACGGTTGGGGCAGTGCGGGTCGGATCCACCACGCGCAGAGCCAGCTGCACCGCTTCCTCAACACCATCGGCGGGTACACGCGCTCCCGCACCACGTACAGCCACGGCGCCCTGGAAGTACTGTTCCCTCGCCTCATCGGCACCCCCGCCGCGAACCGGATCTTCAGCCGCGTGCCGTCATGGAAACGGATCCGCGAGCACACCGAGCTGCTGGTGAGCTTCGGCGGGCTGCGGCTGTCCAACACCTGGACGTCCTCCGGCGGCCGCGCCGCCCAGACCGCGGGCCCGGCGATGACCGCGGCCTCGGATGCCGGCGTGGAGTTCGTGTCGGTGTCCCCGCTGCGCGACGACACCCCCGCCGAGCTGAAGTCGGAGTGGGTGTCCTTGGAACCGGGGACCGACACCGCGGTGCTGTTGGGCCTCATGCACGTGCTCTTCACCGAGGGGCTGGCCGACACGGACTTCCTCGACCGTTACACCGTCGGCGCCGACCGGCTGCGTGCCTACGTGATGGGCGAACGGGACGAACAGGGGCGCCCCGGCGGGGTCGAACGCTCCCCCGCGTGGGCCGAGCGGGTGAGCGGTGTTCCCGCGGCCGACCTTCGGTCGCTGGCCCTGCGGATGGCCGGGAAGCGCACCCTGCTCAACGTGGGCTGGTCCCTGCAGCGCGCCCGGTACGGAGAGCAGCCGCTGTGGGCCGGGTTGGCGCTGGCGTGCTGCCTCGGGCAGGTGGGGCTGCCCGGTGGGGGCTTCGCGTCGGGGTACGGGTCCATGGGCAACTACGGGGGCGGCGCGACCCCGATGGGACTGCCGCGCATGCCGCAGGGCAACAACCCGGTGGACTCGTTCATCCCGGTGGCCAAGGTGTCCGACATGCTGTTGCACCCGGGACACCCGTACGACTACGACGGCGAGCGCCGCCACTACCCGGACATCAGGCTCGTGTACTGGGCGGGCGGCAACCCCTTCCACCACCACCAGGACCTGACCCGGCTGACCAGGGCCTTCGGACGTCCGGACACCGTGGTGGTGCACGAGACCCACTGGACCGCCACAGCCAGGCACGCGGACATCGTGGTCCCGGCGACCACCACGCTGGAACGCGAGGACATGGCCGCCAGCCGGGGCGACCTGGCGCTGCGCGCCATGCCCAGGGCGGTGCCGCCGCACGGCCAGGCCCGCGACGAGTACGACACCTACGCCGATCTCGCCGAGCGCCTGGGCCTGCGCGAGGAGTTCACCGAGGGCCGCAGCAGCCGTGAGTGGATGCGGGTGGCCTACGAGCGGTGGCGTGCGCTCCTGGCCAGCAGGGACCTGGAGGTACCCGGTTTCGACGGGTTCTGGGAGCGGGGCAGGTTGGAGATGCCCGCCCGGGTCGAGGACGAGACCCACATGGGCGAGTTCCGCGACGATCCAGACTCGAACCCGCTGCGGACTCCCAGCGGACGGATCGAGCTGTACTCGGAGACCATCGCGTCCTTCGGCTACGAGGACTGCCCCGGTCATCCCGTGTGGCTCCCCGGCCCTGCCGTCACCGGTCGCGACGGCCGGAGCCGTGGCGGGGGCGGGAAGCACCGCGCCCCCGGCAGTGAGGACTGGCCGCTGGTCCTGATCGCCAACCAGCCCAGCGGGCGGCTGCACAGCCAGCAGGACATGGGCGCCTACAGCGCGTCGCAGAAGATCGACGGCCGCGCACCGCTCCGCATCGGGCCCGAGGACGCCGCGGCGGCCGGGGTCGCGGAGGGGGACCTGGTGCGGGTGTCGAGTCCGAGTGGTTCGTGCCTGGCCGGCGTGGTCGTGAGCGACGCCCTGCGCCCCGGCGTGGTGCAGCTGTCGACCGGCGCCTGGTACGACCCGTCCGGCCACGGCGTCACGTGCGCGCACGGCAACCCGAACGCGCTCACCGAGGACGTCGGGACGTCGTCCCTGAGCCAGGCCTGCACCGGCCAGCTGGTACGGGTCCGGGTTGAACCGTACGAGGGGACCCCGCCGAGGGTCCGCACTTTCGAACCACCCGCGGGTGTTCGTCCGCCGGAGCGGTGAGGCCGCGTGTCCGCCCCGGCCCCGGTAGCAGGCCGGGCCGAGGCCTTGGGCGGGGCCTTCGTCAGGCCCTGGCCGGGGCCTCCGCCGAGGACTCCGCGGTGAGCTGGCGCATCGTGTGCTCGGCCGCGTCCGCGATGTGGGCGCGCATGTGCTCGGCGGCCTGCTCACCGTTCCGTTCCCGGAGCGCCGCCATGATCGCGCGGTGCTGTTCCGAGGAGGCGTGGGACCGGCCGACGAGGCTGATGGCCTGGTAGGGGACCCCGTCCCACAGGCGGTCGATGAAGTCCAGCAGGTACTCGGACCGGGCCGCGCCGTAGACGGCCCGGTGGAACCGGGCGTTGAGCTGGGTGATCTCCTCGTCGCGCCCCTCCTCGACCGCGCGGTCGAGGACCTCCAGGGCCCGCTCCATGGCGGCCAGCTGCTCATCGGTCGCCTGTTCGGCCGCCAGACGCGCCGCCATGGGTTCCAGGACCAGCCGCAGCCGGTACACGTCCTCGGCCCGCTCCGGGGTTTGTTGGGCGACGACGGCGCCGAGGTTGGCCCGCTGTTCGATCAGGCCCTGGGCCGCGAGCATCCGCAACGCGTCCCGGACCGGCGTCAGGCTCATCCCGAGCCTCCCGGCCAGGTCCTGCAGGCGCAGGCGCTCTCCCGGGGCGAGCTCACCCGAGCGGATGGCGTCACGCAGCGCCGTGTAGGCGACCTCGGACTTGGTGGGGGTCTCCACACGCTCGATCGACATGTCCTCAGGCTAGCGCACCTTGGCATTTTGTTCTTTATAAATTATTCTCCCTGGCACCAGCTCAGCTCGGCGACGTTGGAGGAGTCAACCCCATGCCGGCACTGGACGGTGTCACCGTCGTCTCGATCGAACAGGCGGTCGCGGCCCCCTTCGCGACCCGGCAGCTCGCCGACCTCGGCGCCCGGGTGATCAAGGTGGAGCGCCCCGGGTCGGGAGATTTCGCACGCGGCTACGACACCACCGTCAACGGGATGTCGAGCCACTTCGTGTGGACCAACCGGGGCAAGGAGAGCCTCGCCCTGGACATCAAGGACCCTGAGGACGCCGAGCTGTTGAGGGGCCTCGTCGAGCGCGCCGACGTGTTCGTGCAGAACCTGGCGCCCGGTGCCGCCGAGAGGGCGGGGTTCGGCGCCGACCAGCTCCGCGCCCGCAATCCGCGGCTGGTCACCTGCCAGATCTCCGGATACGGACCGGAGGGCCCCTACCGCGACAAGAAGGCCTACGACCTGCTCATCCAGTGCGAGGCGGGGCTCCTGTCGATCACCGGCTCCGAGGACGAACCCGCCAAGACGGGCGTGTCGATCGCCGACATCTCCGCGGGCATGTACGCCTTCTCGGGGATCCTCGCCGCCCTGTACGAGCGCGTGGCCACGGGGACGGGAACCCACGTCGACGTCGCCATGCTCGACGCACTCGGCGAGTGGATGGGCTACCCGTACTACTACGCCAACCACGGGGGCACACCGCCCAAGCGCAGCGGCGCGCGCCACGCGTCCATCGCCCCGTACGGGCCCTTCCGTGCGGGTGACGGCTCCGACGTGTTCCTCGCGGTGCAGAACGACCCGGAGTGGCGCTCGCTGTGCACGCGGGTACTCGGCCGACCGGAGCTGGCGACCGAACCCGCCTTCGCGACCAACAGCGACCGGGTGCGCAACCAGGACCGGGTCACCCGGGCCGTCGAGTCGGCCTTCGCCGACCTGACCGCGGACGGGGCCGCCAAACGGCTGGACGAAGCCGGGATCGCCAACGCCCGCCTGCGCACCATGGCCGAGTTCGCCGACCACCCCCAGCTCGCGGCGCGGGACCGCTGGCGCGAGGTCGACACCCCGGCCGGCCCGGTTCGCGCCCTGCTCCCACCGGTGACGCCCGGCGGTGTGGAGCCCGAGATGGGCCCCGTCCCCGCGCTGGGCGAGCACACCGACGCCATCCGCGCCGAACTCGCCGCGCCTGCCGTCCCCGCTACCCCTCCCACCACCGGCGCCGCGCCCTCGGGGACCGCCGGACCGGGGAGGGCGTGATGGCGGAGATCCCCTACACCGACCCGCTCCCCCTGGGACCGGACACCACGGAGTACCGCCTCGTGGCGACCGAGGGCATCCGGACCCACCACCACTCCGGCCGACCCGTCCTCGACGTCGCGCCACCGGCGCTGCGGAACCTGACCCGGCAGGCTATGGAGGACATGGCCCACCTGTTGCGCCCCTCCCACCTCGCGCAGCTGCGCACCATCGTCGACGACCCCGAGGCGAGCGGAAACGACCGCTTCGTCGCCTCCGACCTGCTGCGCAACGCCGCGGTCGCGGCCGGGGGCGTGCTCCCGATGTGCCAGGACACCGGAACCGCCGTCGTCATCGGCCAGCGCAGCAACGCGGTGCTGACCGACGGGGACGACCACCGGCAGATCGCGGGCGGGGTGTACGACGCCTACTCCAGCCTCAACCTCCGCTATTCGCAGATGGCCCCGCTGACCATGTGGGACGAGGTCAACACAGGCACCAACCTGCCGGCGCAGATCGACGTCAAGCTCCTGCCGGGCAACGAGCCCCGGTACGAGCTGCTGTTCATGGCCAAGGGCGGCGGCAGCGCGAACAAGACCTTCCTCTACCAGGAGAGCAAGGCCGTGCTCGCGGAAGAGCGCATGCTCGCCTTCCTGGAGGACCGGCTCCGCTCGCTGGGGACCGCGGCCTGCCCGCCCTACCACCTGGCGATCGTCGTGGGCGGTTCGAGCGCGGACCAGGCGCTCACGACGGCGAAGCTGGCCTCCACCCGCCAGCTCGACTCGCTGCCCGAGCAGGGCTCATCCCTGGGGCACGGTTTCCGCGACCGCGACTTCGAGCGGCGCGTACACGAGCTGACCAGGCAGATCGGTTACGGGGCCCAGTTCGGCGGCAAGTACTTCTGCCACGACGTGCGCGTGGTGCGCCTGCCCCGCCACGGCGGCTCCCTGCCGATCGCCCTGGCCGTCTCCTGCTCGGCCGACCGCCAGGCCAAGGCCGTGATCACACCGGAAGGCGCGTTCCTGGAGCGGTTGGAGACCGACCCGGCCCGGTTCCAGCCGCCGGTCTCCGACGAACGGCTTTCCGAGGACGCGGTGCACGTGGACCTGGACCGCCCGATGGAGGGCATCCGCTCCCAGCTCTCCGGTGTCGCCGTCGGCACCCGCGTCCAGCTGAGCGGCACCATCGTGGTGGCCCGCGACATCGCGCACGCCCGCGTCCGGGACGCACTGGAACGGGGCGAGCCGATGCCCTCGTACCTGCGCGACCACCCCGTCTACTACGCCGGCCCGGCCAAGACCCCGAGCGGGCGGCCGTCCGGCTCCTTCGGACCGACCACGGCCGGACGCATGGACGGCTACGTCGAACAGTTCCAGCGCGCCGGCGGATCCCTGGTCATGCTGGCCAAGGGCAACCGCTCGGACTCGGTGGTGAACGCCTGCCGCAAGTACGGCGGCTTCTACCTGGGCTCCGTCGGCGGCCCCGCCGCGAGGCTGGCCGAGGAGTGCATCCGCGACGTCCAGGTCCTGGACCACTCCGACCTCGGTATGGAGGCCGTGTGGCGGATCCGCGTCGAGGACTTCCCCGCGTTCGTGGTCATCGACGACAAGGGAAACGACTTCTTCGCGCCCATCGCCTCCCCGACCCTGCACATCACCCCGCGCCCCGGGGCCTGAGCCCGCCGACCCAAGGAGTCCCATGTCCCTGCTGAGCACGGCCGTCGAAGGCTGGGATCCCGCGCCCATGAGCGTGACCGGGACCATCGACGCGTGGCCCGCCGAAGCGTTCTCCCACGCGCTCGACCTCCCGATGAGCCTCAAGCGGGGCGATGCCCTGCCCCCGATGTGGCACTGGTTCCACCTCCTGGACCACCCCACCCGCTCGGCCCTCGGTGAGGACGGGCACCCCTCCGACGGCGCCTTCCTCCCGCCCGTCCCGGACCGGCGCCGCATGTTCGCGGGCTCCCGGGTGCGCTGGCACGCCCCGATCCGCATCGGGGACGAGGTCACCCGCAGGTCGGCGCTCCAGCAGGTGCGGGTCAAGCAGGGGCGCAGCGGGGAGATGGTCTTCGTGACCGTGCGCTCCGAGTTCTTTCGAGGTGACCGGGTCCTCCTGGTCGAGGACCAGGACATCGTCTACCGTTCCCAACCCGCCACACGGCGGCCCGAGGCGTCCCCGCCCTCCGCCGCGGCCACGGAGGCCCCGGCGGAGCCGTCCGACGGGGCGGCGCAGGGCGGAACACGCATCACCCTGGACACCGACCCCGCCCTGCTGTTCCGCGTGAGCGCCCTGACCTACAACACCCACCGCATCCACTACGACCTCCCCTACTGCACGGACGTGGAGGGTTACCCCGGCCTGGTCGTGCACGGCCCCCTCCTGGCACTGCTCCTGATGGAGGTCCCCCGCCGGTTCCACCCGGACCGGACCGTGGAGTCGTTCGAGTTCCGCCTGGTCACACCGGTTTTCTCGGGACAGCGCGTCGTCGCTCACGGGAACACCGGAGACGGTGGCGACCTCGTGCTGTCCGCCGCGGCCGAGGGTGGCCCCAAGGCCATCCGCGGGTCCGCCGTCCTCGCGCCCTGACCCCCACCGCGCCTACCGGTCCGGCGCCGCGGCGACCGGGTCCGGGCACGACGTCTGAGGAGTCTCCATGACCGAGTCGAACAGGCAAGACCGAACCGTGACCGAGCAGACCGCGCTCCCGGGCCCAGCGCCGCTGTTCTGCCCGGCCACCCGGCCCGATCGCGTCCGCAAGGCCGCCGAAGCGGCGGACGCGGTGATCGTCGACCTGGAGGACGCCGTCGCACCGGACGACAAGGGCATCGGGCGCCGCCACGCGCTGGAAGCCCTCGACACCCTGGGGACCGGCCGGGTCATCGTCCGCGTCAATGCCGCCTCGACGCCTTGGCACACGGAGGACCTGCGCGCCCTCATCGACTTTCCCGAGGCCGTCGTGATGCTGCCGATGACCGCCTCCCGGGACGAGGTGGAAATACTGAGGCCGCGGCCGGTCATCGCCCTGTGCGAGACCGCCGCGGGGATCCTGGCAGCGCCCGCGATCGCCCAAGCGGCCAACTGTGCGGGGCTGATGTGGGGCGGTGAGGACCTGCTGGCCGACCTCGGCGGCCGTACCGGCAACGGACGGGGACGGCTTCCCGTGCTCGACCATGCCCGGTGGACGGTGCTGCTCGCCGCCCGCGCGGCGGGCCTGCCCGCGATCGACACGGTGTACGTGGACACCGACGACGAGTCCGGACTCAGCGCGGAGGCCGTCGAGGCGGCCAACGCGGGCTTCGACGCCAAGGCGTGCGTCCATCCCAAGCAGGTCCCGGCGGTCAGGTCCGCCTTCCGGCCCACCGAAGGGGAGATCGCCTGGGCCAGCCGTGTCCTGTCCGCGGCGGCCTCGCGGGGCGGTGCCTTCGGTTTCGAGGGAGGCATGGTCGACGCCCCCGTCATCGCCCGAGCCCGGTCGATCCTGGCGGTCAGCGGCTGATCAGGCGGTTCACCTTCCGGGGCAACAGGGTTCCGGCGAGGCCGAGGAGTGCGTAGCCCACCTGGCCGGGGGCGAGCATGCCGAGGATGGCGCCCGTGTTGGCGGTGGGGGACCTCAGGAACTCGCCCATCCTGGGGTGTGCGTGCGGGACACCGTTGCCCATGCTGAGGAGGCTGAGCAGGGCCGAGGCGGTGAGGGCCGCCCACGTGACGGTGGCGGTGTCGGCCTCGGCGATCCAGTTCTGGAAGACCTCGACGGCGTGCACGGCGTAGGCGGGGCCCGCGCCGGGGTCCGGGGCGGGCGAGGCCCCCGGCAGGGCGAGCGTGGCACCCGTAAGGGTGAGCAGCCCGGCCGCGGCGATGACGATGCCGCCGGTACCCGCGAGGCCGATGCGGCGGGCGAGCTCGCGGGAGCTGCCGGTGAGCTCCTCCTGGGAGGGGTAGCGGCGCCAGCTCCCGCTATCGGAGCGGGCCTCACCCATCGCGTTGGCCCGGCGCCAGCGGAGGAAGCGCAGGGTGTCGCAGAGCGCGGCCGGCCCCTGTTTGGCCGCCATCGTGGCAGTGGCGAGCTCGTGCACGATCGCGGTGAACGTCATGGTGAGGGTGACGGGCAGGTCCACCCAAGAGAGCGCGATACGGCGGAACAGCGGCGCGATGTCGGCGGGCACGCGGACCCGCATGGAGACCGACTTTCCGTGCGCCCAGCGGCGCAGCCTCGGCAGGGGCGCGCGGCCGGGGAGCGGCGGCGTGGTCTCCGCGGCGCCGCCGATCACCCGGTAGTCCATGGCCACCGCGAAGAGCAGGGCGAGCAGCAGCAGCCACGGGGTGAGCGAGCCGCCGCCGAGCGCACCGTGCACGAAGGTGGAGACGGGGTCCAGGCTGTGCGCGTCCGTCTGGGCGTTCAGGTGGAGGTGGTCGAGGTACACCAGTCCGGTGGCGAGCACCGGCAGCAGCCAGAGCCAGCTTCCGTAGCGGCGGCCGACAACGGCCAGGCCGAGCGTGGCGCCGATCAGTCCGGTGACCACGGCGTGCCCCGCGAAGACCACGGGCGCGACTCCGTCCAGCCCCGGCCCGACCTCCCCGCCGGGCAGGATCAGGCCCGTGCCCTCTCCCCCGTCGGCCAGGGGGAAGGCGATGTCGGTGAGGAGCTGTTCGGCCAACTGGAAACCGGCCCCGGAGGCCGCGGCCAGCAGGAGGAAGTCGACGGCTGACAGGCGGCGCATCCTGCGCCGGGCGATCAGCACGAAGAGCAGGAGCGGCGTGAGTTTGCCCAGCTCCTCGACGGTTACCGCGACATAGGTCCGGCTGAACACGTCACCGGTGTCGAGGCCGAGGGCACCGCTGACCAGGGCGGAGACGAGGGCGATCGGCCACAGCAGGAGGGCGCCTAGGGCGGTGACCCGGAGGAGCGTCGCGAAGGAGACGGTTCTGGAGCGGGCCAGCAGGGCCAGCTGGAACAGCAGCAGGTAGGTGAGCATCAGGGCGGGCAGGGCGATGCCGAGTTCCGGGGCCGCAAGGGGCACGAGGAGCAGCACGCCGAGCATGAGCCAGCCCCACAGGCCCCGCAGCCCGCGGCCGAACCGCACCGGCCCCGGGGAGCGTTCACGGGCGCGTTCGGCCCAGCGGGAGACGCGTTCGGCCAGGTCGGGCCCGGGCCCCCGGGGGACGCGCGCGTGGCGTGCCCCGGGTTCGACGCAGTTGTAGTGCTGGGCGGCCCGGACCAGTTCGGACCGGTTGCTCTCCAGCGCCTTGCGGGCGAAGTCCGCTCGGGCCTGCGGGATGTCCGGCCCGACGATCTCCCGGACGAAGTCCGCGGGCCCCGCGGCGACGGTGAGTTCGTTGGACGCGACCAGGACGGCGGCGGAGAAGTCCTCGACGCAGACGAGGAAGTCGGTGGGCTTGGGCCCCCAGCCGCGGATCAGGGCGATGAGGGTGTCCGTGTCGAGGGGCACCTCAGTGACCGGATCGTAGGAGAACTCGGCCCGGGTGCGGCAGACGAGAAGGCGGTCGACGCCCATCGCCCGTCCGGCCTCGACGATCCCGCGGATCAGGTTGCGGTCGCGCGGAACGGAGAAGGGCGTGGTGACCTTCCCCCCGTCCCGCACCCACTGGAGGTCGAACTCGGTCGCTCCGGCACAGACACGCAGCACGAGGTCGCGCGCGAGCATCGCCTGTACTTCCATGGACTTCCTCGTGCCGGGGGGCTGAGTACACGGGGGCCGTCCATGTCCGGAGTTGTCCGGCACTGGGGCGGCCCCGCACGAGCATAACGGCGAAGGGCTTCCGCGGAACATGCGCGTCCTGCCCTAGCGGCCGCCGTTGGACACCGGAGTCCGGTTTCCGGGCGAAGCTGGGTCAGTTCCCGGACGGGGCTGTGTCAGTTCCCGGACAGGGAGGGCACCGGTACCGCGGTTTTCGGGACCGTCCGCGACGGACGGGGGCCCGCGCCGAACGCGTCCGTGCACAGCTGGACGAAGTGGCGCAGCACCGGCAGCGACAGCGCCCAACCGGTCATCGCCCACCCCAGGTTGAGGTGGTCCATGGCCCGTGCCAGGGCGGCCACCCCGCTCCACCGGACCCCCTCCGCGTTCTCGTAGGTGAGCCGGTACAGCACCTCGGGGTGTTCCGCGGCCGGCCGCATGGCCAGCGCCGTCGGCCTCCGCGCCGCCACCCAGCTCCCCAATCCCCGGCACATGCCGCAGTCCACCGCCACGTAGAGGGTGCCCCGGGCCCGCCCCTCCCACGGGCGCCAGCGCGGCAGCCATGGACGCGTAGCCGTGCTGTAGGCGTCCCACTCCTCCCCGAAGTGCTCGCGCAACTGCCCGCCCTCGTGCCAGGAAGCGAACCCCACCGCATATCCGAGGGCCACCAGCGCGCCCAGCGACAGCGGCGGGTGGAGGACACCGAGCACCAGGTAGAGCAGCACGACGGTGAGCTGCATCGGGTTGCGGACGTAGGCGTAGGGTCCGCTGGTCACCAAGCGGGCAGGCGGGTCGTAGGGCAGCGGGGTGCCCCCGCCCACCGCCGCGAACTCACGCGCCGCGGCCAGGCCCGGCAGGCAGACCAGGGCGACCACCTGGGCACCGACGGCCAAGGCCTCCGGTGTCGCCGCCCAGGGAACCCACGGATATTCGGCCATGGCCGGGGCGGACGCGAAGGCCGGGACGGGCGCGGTCGCCAGGACGTACAGGGGCAGGACGACCATGAGCCCGAGGGCGAGCACGGCTTGGGCCCACACCCGGGCGTGCACCGCCTGGCGGCGCCGGGTCCAGTAGGCCAGCATCAGGGCGGGGATCAGGCACAGCGCGACACCGAGGATCTCGCCGAGCAGCCACCACCCGCCCAGCACCACCACGGGCTCACCCAGCGGCATGAGGATCACGTCCAACCACACCAGCAGCACCGTCACCAAGGGAACCGGCAGGAACCGGAGCATGAGAGCCGGCAGGGCACCCCACAGCAGGACCCAGGCGAGCAGCAGGTCGACGGGGATGCCCTGCCAGACGGCACCCTCGGCGTGGAAGGACCACCACCCCTCCCGCTGGGCGACCAGGTTGAGCGGAATGAGGGTGAGCAGCACCCATCCGGAGGCCACGATCATCGCCGCCGTCTCCCGCTGCCCCGGTGTCCGCCACAGGCACAGGGCGACGAGCGCCACCACCGGCAGTGCGAGGCCCAGGCCCCGGACGAGGAGGGCGGGCAGTTCGTCGGGGATCACCGGGCCGCCTCAGCGAAGGTCTCAGCGAGGTACTCGGCGGCCAGGTCGGTGGCGTAGGCCTGTACCGGGCCGAAGTACCAGGAGGGGTCGTAGGTGCGCTCGTACTCGATCTCCCAGGTCATGACGGTCCCCTCCGCTGTCTCCTCCCAGGTGGCCACGGCGCGGTCCATCTCCATCCAGTTGTCGAAGGCGGTGTCGTCGGTGACGTCGAAGACCACCCGGCCGCCGTCGGGGCGCATCTCGCTCTCCGTGACCGCCAGCTCCATGTGGCGCGGGGTGGCTTCGGCACCGAAGGCGAGCGTTCGGCGCGGGGTGAAATCGACGGCGCGGGTATCGCCCTCAGCCAGGCCCTCCCCGGAGGCCTCCAGCGGCAGGGGGAAGGGGATGGCGGTGAGGAAGAGGGCCCGCGGTGCGTCGTACTCGGGCGGGGCGGCGAGGGCGTCGGCAACCTGGTCGGGGGCGGCGTCGACGACCACCGAACCCCGGCCCGCGCTCTCACGCGGCAGCAGCGAGAACCCGCCGACCCCCTCCATGGCGAGGGCGAACAGGACGGGGATCGCGACCAGCGCGTGCGGGTTGCGCCGGTCCAGCTGGAACACCGTCACCACCAGCCAGGTGACCAGGGAGACCACGCCGTAGATCAGCGGAGCGGAGATGACCAGGCAGACCACGCCCTCCCCGAGCAGCGGCCCGGCCAGCAGCAGGGCCAGGGTGGTGACGGCCATGGCGGCGCCGAGCGCGCTGCGGACCCGGACGCACAGGACGACGAGCAGGGCCAGGAGCGCTGGCAGCCCGACGTAGAACAGGGCGGTCTGGTCCAGGCCGCCGAACTGGGTGACCCGCACGGCGAGCAGGCCGCCGAATGCCGCGAGGACGATCCCGGCCAGGATCCAGCGGGCGCGGCTGGGGCGGTACGGGGCCGGTTCGGGTGCGTCGGCCGGTTCGGGTGAATGCGTCATGGCGGGGACTCCCTTGTCGCAAGGTCCTCTGGTCGCACGATCCTTCGCACTGCTTCGATGCCACGATTAAAGCACAAGTTTTAATCACTCGATTAAAACGTATGATGAAGGAAGATCGAGAGGGAGGACGATGGCGAGGAGTGGCGGCGGAGGCCGCAAGAACAGCGCCGAGACCAAGGACCGCCTGCTCACGGCGGCGAGCGAGATCCTGCGCGAGGAGGGGTACGTCGGAGCGTCGGCCCGGGCGATCGCCACCCGCGCCGAGGCCAACTCGGCCCTGGTCTTCTACCACTTCGGCGGGGTCGACCAGCTGTTGCTGGCGGCGCTGGACCGGTCCAGCGCCGAGCGCATGGCCATGTACGAGGAGCTCGCCGGGGAGGCACGCACCCTGGAGGAGCTCGTGGAGGTCGCCACCCGCATCTACCGGACCGACCTGGAACGCGGCTACATCACGGAGTTCTCCGAACTGGTCGCTGCCGCGGTCACCAAACCCGACCTGCGCCCGGAGGTCAACCGGCGGGCACAGCCGTGGATCGACTTCATCGCCGGCGAGTGGGAGCGTGTGGTCGGCGGCTCCCCGCTCGGGAAGCTGCTGCCCGCCCGGGAGGTGGCGTACGCGGCGATCACCTACTACCTGGGGGTCAACCTGTTCTCGGTGCTGGACGAGGACCACAGCCGGACCGAGGCCGTGTTCGACCTCGCCGGGAGCCTCGCACCCCGGGCCAAGCTGCTCACCCTGCGCCTCCCCCGGCGCAGGGACACAGCCAAAGAGAAGGCCACGGAAAACCCAGTGAGGAAGAGCGAATGACAGTGAACGTGGACGTCGCCGACGGGATCGAGTTCCCCGACACCGCCGACGGCAACCGCTGGGTCGCCGGCGCGGTGATCACCGACGGTGCCGGGCACGTGTTCGCACAGCGCCGCTCGGCCACCCGCAAGGTGTTCCCGCACTGCTGGGACGTGGTCGGCGGACACGTCGAGGACGGCGAGAGCATGCTCGAGGGCCTGGCCCGCGAGGTCCGCGAGGAGACCGGGTGGACCCTGTCCGGCGTGGTCGCGGAGCTGTACCGGCTCGACTGGGACCCGGGGGACGGCCTGACCCGCCGCGAGGTCGACTACCTGGTCCGCGTGGACGGCGACCTGAGCACCCCGGTCCTGGAGGCCGAGAAGCACACCGAGTTCATGTGGGTCGACGACTCGAAGGTGCACCTGCTGCGCGACTCCCGAGACCCCGGCGACTACTTCATCACGGACATCGTCCAGCTGGGCCTGGACGCCGCCCGGAAGCTCGGCTGAGGGCACCCGATGGAGTGCGGAACCGCGCCGCCACGGGTGACGGCGCGGACCGGGTCAGGTCGGTCAGGTCAAGTCGTGTCTCCGGGGCGCGCCGACGAAGTCTCCGATTCCCCGTCCGAGGGGTCACCGGGGTCCTCGGGAGCATCCGGCTCCGAGGACTCCCGTGCCGGGGCATCGGGGTCTTCGAACATCTCCTCTTCCGTCCCCGCGATGATGCGCGTACCCGTCAGATCCCCGGTGATGTTGCACATGGTCCGAGCCATGTCGAGGAGCGCGTCGATACCCGCGACCAGGGCGACCGGGGCCATCGGCAGCCCCACGGAGGTCACCACCATGGACAGCATGATCAGACCAGCGCCCGGAACACCTGCGGTGCCGATCGAGGCGAGGACACCGGTGAGGACGACCGTGGCGAGCTGCGCGATGGTGAGTTCGACCCCGGCGATGTTGGCGACGAACACGGTCGCCGCGCCCACGTAGATCGCGGTGCCGTCCATATTGATGGTCGCGCCGAGGGGGAGGGTGAAACCGTAGACACCCTCCTTGACGCCCATACGGTCCGCGGCCCGGGTGGAGACCGGCAGCGTGCCGTTACTGGAACGCGTGACGAAGGCCGTGACCATCGGCTCCTTGGCCTCGGCGAAGAAGCGCCCCACGCGCGCCCGAAAGAGCATAAGCAGGAGAGCGTAGATCGCGATCATGACGATGATCGACCCGTACACCACGCCGGTGAGTTGGAGCAGCGGGCCGATCGCCTCGAAACCGGTCTCCGCGAGGACCACGGCGATCAGCGCGAACACACCGACTGGGGCGTACTGCAAGACCCCCTTGACCACACGGAACACCAGTTCCATGGCCCCTTCCACGCCTCGGCGGAGGAAGAGCCCCATCTCCCGAACTCGGTGTTCGTTGCTGTTGACCATGAAGGTCAGGGCCAGGCCGAAGGCGATGGCGGTGAACATGATGCCCAGGACGTTGCCCTCAACCAGCGCCTCGAACGGGTTGGCGGGCACGATGCTGAGCAGGGTCTCGGAGATCGCCGGGGCTTCGGCCGCCTCCTCACCGTCGTCCGGCATGCTCAGCCCGGTCCCGGGGGAGATTGCCAGGGCCACGCTCAGGCCGATCGTGACGGCCAGTGCCGAGGTCGCCAGGTAGAAGACGAAGACCTTCAGCCCGATCCGGCCCAACCGCTGCGGAGAGATCGAGACCACGCCCGCGATAAGGGTCGTGACGATCAACGGGAAGACGAGCATCTGGAGCAGGTTCAGGAACAGTTCCCCGAGCGGTTCCAGGATCGGCAGGGCCCAGGACTGGGTGTCGGTCACCGAGACGGTGAGGCCGACCACCACGCCTACGACGAGGGCGATCGCCATTTTCCAGATCAGGGGGAAGTCGAGGTAGCGGCGCCACAGACTCGGCGGGCTCGGAGGGCTTTCGGTCACGTCCGCGGACATCGTCGTCCTCAATCAGCTAGGAAGCAAATGTCCGTTTTATACCTTGGTTTCGGCTGGTCACACGTCACGATCCTGTTGCCGACCGCGGAGGCGTTCTCCGGCTCCAGAAGCCTCCGCGACCGCGAGCGGCACCGCGTCCAGGAGGTCCGACGCGCTGATCGGCGCCCCCGACCGCGCGAGCACCGCCGCACGCCCGTGCAGGTAGGCGGCGCACATGGCGGATTCCTGGGCGGGCAGCCCGGACGCGAGTAGAGCCCCCGCCACCCCCGAAAGCACGTCTCCCGAACCCGCCGTAGCCAACAGCGGGGTACCGGTCGGGTTGGCCACCGCCGGCTCGCCGGGATGCGCGATCACAGTCGTCGAGCCCTTCAGCAGCACGGTCGAGTGGTACAGCGAAGCGGCGTGGGCTGCGTGTTCGAGGCGGCGCTGCTCGATGTCCGCGCGGTCGGCCTTCGGCAGCAATCGGGAGAGCTCACCGGCGTGCGGGGTGAGCAGGGTGTGCGCGGTGCGTCGGCGTACCAGATCGGTGAGGGGCACGCTGTCCGCCAACAGCGTGAGCGCGTCTGCGTCGAGCAGCACCGAGCAGTCGCTCTCCAACAGCGCCCGAAGCTCGTCGCCGTGGGCGGGGTGCGTGCCGCGGCCGGGGCCGGCCACCGCGGCCGAAACCCGCCCGGGGGCCAGGTCCGTGCTGCTCATCGGGTCGAGGTGCACCCCGACCGCTTCGGGCCAGCGCGCGAGCACCTGCGCGAGGACGTCCTCGCCGCCCCCGTAGCGCACCATGCCCGCCCCGGTGCGCAGGGCACCCCCGACGCACAGGACGGCGGCACCGCGGTACTGGTCGGACCCGGCACGAACGGCGAGCACTCCCCGGCGGTACTTGTCGTCCTCGGCCGAAGGGGTGGGGAGGAGGCGCGCGATGTCCACAGCCTGTGGACAGGACAGGCCCGCCCCGGGAAGCTCCGGGGCCAACCCGATGTCGACGAGGTGGACCCGACCGGCCCGCTCGGCCCCCGGATCGACGAACAGGCCGGGTTTGTACGTACCGAAGGTGACGGTGTCGTCGGCGCGCACAGCGTGCCCGGGCACCTCCCCGGTGTCGGCGTCCACACCGCTGGGGAGGTCGACCGCGACCACGGGCGCCGGAGAGTTCGAGGCCAGCGCGGCCAGCGCGGCGAAGGGCTCGCGCAGGCCGCCCCGGCCGCCGATGCCGAGGAGCCCGTCCACGATGAGGTCTGTGTCGAAGAGCGCCGACTCGGCATCGTCAGAGACCGCGTTCCGGTACGAGTCGGGGTCGGGGTCGTCGGACTGCCCGAGCTGGACGACGCGGCCGCCGACGGCGCGCAACGCAGCCAGCCCGCCGGGGTGGGCACGCTTCCCGGCGAGCACCGCGCGCACGAAGGCGCCCCGTGCGGCCAGGGTCGCCCCCGCGAAGAGAGCGTCGCCGCCGTTGTCACCACCGCCGACCAGCAGGGTCACCCTGGACCCGTAGACGCGGGGCAGCATGCGGGAGCAGTGGACGGCGAGACCGAAAGCGGCGCGGCGCATGAGGGCGCCTTCGGGCAGCCTGTCCATGAGGGCCTGTTCGGCATCGCGTACGACGCTGACTGTGTGGGCGGAGCGCACCGGTCACCTCCGAGGGGTGGGGTCGGGGTCCCATCGTGGCGCATCGGGTCGGCGGTGTGCGCGCACCGCCACACGGACGCCCGGTGCCGGGTGCCGGGTGCCGGGTGCCGGGTGCCGGGTGCCGGGCGAAGCGTGTCGGGCAGCGGGTGGCGAATGGGGGGTACAGAGCTCATCTTTGGCACTTATCGCCCGTTGTCACGGAATCGCCACGTAGAGAAGTCCGCACTGGGGACAATGGAGGTATGCCTCGACCGAGCAACTACGTGTCCAGGTCCGATCTGGGCTGGGGTACGTCCCCGGCCTCCGAAGCCAATCCCCAGTCCGGCCTCGTGATCCACTACGACAGCGCCGACCAGGGGCTCCCCAACCAAGACCACTCCGCCTGCCTCACCTACTGGAACAACACCCGCGACTTCCACACCGGTCCCTCCCGGGGATGGGCGGACATCGGCTACTGCGCGGATGAGGAGACCGAGATCCTCACCGAGGACGGCTGGCGTTCGTTCCGGCAGGTCAGCGCAGGCGACACCGTACTCACCCTCGACCACGGCACCGGGACGTCCCAGTGGCAGCCGGTTCAGGCCGTCAACGTCTTCCCCGCGACCGAGCGCACCCTCATCCGCTTGGAAGGGCGCGCGCACTCCTCCCTCACCACCGGTCAGCACCGCTGGCCCGTGGAACGCACACCGGCCCACGCTTCTGCACTCAGCAAGGTCTGGGCGACCACAGGCACCCTCAACGAGGAAGACCTCTTCCGGACCGCCGCGCCCTGTGCCCACCTGCCGGACCAGCCCAAGTGGCCCGACTCCTTGGTCGCGGAGACGGCCGAGAGCTGGAGGTCCGGTACCGGCGGCGCACCCGACCACGAGTTCCTGCGTTCCCTCACCCTTGCGCAGATCACCCAGCTACTCGGCCGTTTCGGGTTCCGGGACGGGGGCTGGGAGAAGGACCGGGACCGGGACCGGGACCAGAGCCGAGACCGGGACTGGGACTGGGACCAGGGTCGGCTCCGGGACCGGGCCTCGGCGGAGGCTCTCCAGTTCGCCGCTGTCCTGGCCGGGCAGACCGTACACCTGCGCTGCCAGGAGGACGGCTGGTCAGTGGAGCCCGATCAGCGCGCGCTGCTCCCCTCCGGCGACCTCACGCGCACCGAAGAGCGCTACGGCGGACACATCTGGTGCCCGACCACGCCCAACGGCACCTGGCTGGCGCGGCGGCGGGGGACGGTGTACTTCACCGGGAACTCCTTCATGGCCTGCGCGCACGGGTACGTGATCGAGGGCCGCGGGCTGTACCGCACCCAGGCGGCCCAGCCAGGAGGGAACTCCTCGCACTACTCCTGCACCTTGGCCACCGGGCCGAACGACGGCATCACCCCGGAGCAGATCAACGCGGTCCGTGCTCTGCGGCAGTGGTTGATGGAATCCGACGCCTCTATCGCGGGAACCGTGCTCGGGCACCGCGATTTCACCCCCACGTCCTGTCCCGGTGACCGGGCCTACCAGATGGTCCAGGACGGAACCTTCACGCAACCCTCCGACGGCATCGAAGGAGACGACATGCCCCGACACCGCAGGTTCGAGAAGGACGACAGCCAGGACCTGGAGCCGGGCACGTGGGCCAGCCTGCGCTTCGACAGGCGGCACGACGACGAGACCGGTGAGTTCTACGCCCTGGTCGGGGTGGAGGAGACCGACGGCGCCTACTACGACCTGTCCGTCGGCGTAATCCTGGAAGGCGTCACCCCCGGCTCTGAAGTACAGATCCGCGCAACCGAGTACGAGCCTGACGGGGACGGCGGCTGGCAGATCGCGCGAAATCGTCCCCTCGACAGCCCCGTGCACGCTGGTGGCAAGGCGCACTTCACCTACTCCTGGAAAGGAAACCTGTCGGAGGGTCGCCGGGTGAGGATCCGGATAGCCCAGTTCGGTGACGCGGAGGCGCACGTGACCTCTGCGACCGCCGACGTCTTCTACTGGCCGTTCTGACCCCCGGCCGTTCTGAACCCCGGCCGTTCTGAACCCCGGCCGTTCTGAACCCACTGGCAACACGGACTCCGGGACTGGCCCCAGGCTCGGGATGGTGCGGAAAGCCCTGTACCGGGGTTCGGGGGTTCTCTCTGGCTGGGGTTCCCCCCTTTCCCGCCGCCCGATTGTGGCCGTCTCCGCTACGCGCCTCAAGGTCGTCGCCATCGAGCGCTTCGCGCATCAACGGCGCTCCACCTTGACCCGCTCCGCTGCGACGGCAGGTTGGCGGCTATCGGGAAAGGGGGACGGGTGGTTGAGGTCCGAGCGGTCCCGGCCTTCGGCCGGGCAACTGCGTCGGCCTGGCGGCCGATGCCTGCCACGCCGCCGGAGCGTTGACGCCTGGCGGTGTCGCGGCCGGTCATTCTGAGCGGCGGACCCCTCGGCCTGGGGGCCGATGCCTGCCCCTGCGCCGGAGCGTTGACGGGTCGGGTGTCGCGGCTGGTCATGGTGTGCGGCGAACCCCTCGGGAGGGCGCCAGGGCATCAGGGCGTGGGGGCGTGGGCCGGTAGGGCCTTGGCGGGGAGTTACCGCTCCTCAGGTGTGGGAGTGGGAGTGGGTGTGGAGGCTGGGTCGGGGTCCCCGTCCTGATCCTTGCCCCCACCCTTGTCGTTGTTGTTGTTCCGGTTGCGGTGAGAGGGGCGGCCCTGCCAGACGGACTGCTCCGGATTGGTCTCCCGGCGGTACTTCAACCGGTTGTGGTCTGAGCACAGTGGCTGGATATTGTCCGCGCTCGTGGACCCGCCGGCCGAGAAGCTCCTCTTGTGGTCGGCCTCGGAGTCGCTGGCCGGGGTGTTGCACCCCTGGTACCAGGCGCAGGTGGTGTGACCGAACATCCCCGCATCCCGCAGAGCGCCCGTGGCGTTGCGCTGGGTACGGCCCACGTCCAACACCGTCTCCCCCTTCGGGGAGGTGATCATCCGGCGCAGCACACTGTTGGGGGCCAGTGCACGGATCGCGGCCATAGAGACCACCTGCCCGTCCTGGGTGGTGGCCGGACCCGCACCCCCGTCCTCGCCTCGGAGGCCGAGGAAGGTGGGCAGGGGCACCATGATGTTGATCATCGCCACCGCAGCACGCTTGCGACCCGTGCCGCCCTTGCCCTTGCTGTCCCCGGTGCCGGCCTCGGCGCCCTCAGCGTCCCCGGTGGGGTTGGTGGGGTGGGAGGCGGAGCGGACCAGGTTCATGAACGCGTCATACATCCGCTCGGAGGCCGATACGTGCAGCCTCTCGGGGTCATAGTCCACCTCGTGGGCCTTGAGCTCACGCTGGATCTCCTCGGCGTGCTCACTCGGACCCCACAGCTCGACCATGAAGGTCGCATCAAAGGTGCGCACCAGGCGTGCACCCCGGGCGTCGAAGGCGGCCTGGTACTGCTCTTCCACCACGGCCGGGTTGTACTGGGCCAACAGCTCCCGGCCCAGCCGGGCGATGTGGGAGGTCGACATCGCCGGTTCCTTGGCCTTGGCGGCCATGATCCCGGCCTCCATCATCTGCCGAAACTCCCCGGCGTTGGGGTGGCGGCCGGTGTTGCGCGCCCCCACCGCCCTCTCAGCGGCCCGGCACACCGCCACCGCCTCTCCAATCGACAACAACCCAGAGTCCAAGCCCTGGCGGGTGGCGGGCAGCTCCAGGGCGAAGAGCCGGCGGGCCAGCTCGGCGCGCCCGTTGGCCTCAACGGGGACCATCCCCACCGAGTGGATCAGCCAGTTCTGCACCGACCTCTGCCCACCCGCCTCCAACAGAGTCCCAGCCGCCTCCAGCTGGGCCAGGCGCAGCAGCATCGCAAGCTGGGCCTGCTCCATGTCCTCGCACACCTGCGAGATCACATCCAGCACCTGACCGGCCGCACCCGCCGGAGGCACCTCGCCCATTTCCGAAGCGATCTTTCCCCGGGCAGCACCCATGGCGGCCACGGCGGGCGTATTGCCCGCCGTGTTCCCGCACTGCCCAAAAGAAGAAGCCATGACTCAAGGATATCAAGAAAGGCATAGAAAGGACCTATCCTCGGGGTGATAAAACCCTTACCCGGCCACCCCGACCCGCCTTTCTATCCCCCAACGAGAAGCCTTCCAGGGAAAGGGAAGCGACCCCCTGTGCGCATTCTTGGGCAAAGCGGGCATATGTACACCAGAATGGTGATGATCTTGCCCCTGTCTCCACTCTCGACGGCCGAGGGTGGAGACAGGGGCAAGATCATTGGGGTTTTTCGCCTCCCGCATTGACCGGCCGCGACACCCGGCCCGTCGACGCTCCGGCGGAGTGGCCCACCCGGCCGCTAGGCCGTGCTGTTCGTGGTCCTCCGCACACCTTGACCGGCCGCGACACCGCCAGGCGTCAACGCTCCGGCGCAGGGGCAGGCATCGGCCGCCAGGCCGACGCAGTTATCGGGCGAAGCCCGAAATGGCTCGGACCTCAACCACCCGGCCCCTCTTTCCCATAGACGCCAACCCGCCGTCGCAGCGAAGCGTGTCAAGGTGGAGCGCCAATGACGCGCGAAGCGCTCGATGGCGACGACCTTGACGCGCGTAGCGGAGACGGCCACAATCGGGCGGCGGGAAAGGAGGGATCCCCAACCCAAGAAGGGAACCTCAAGCCAGAACAACAAGCGCCGCCTGATTTCATTGTCCGCCTTTCTCCGCCTCCGCGCACAATGCCTCGCCGTGGCGCCACAAACTGACCGTGGCGCCACAAACTGCTCGGCTCCGGCGGGGTGGGTGTTCGCGATCGCCGCATGTGCTCGGAGCACTGGCTCAGCTTGCGGCTGCCGTCTCGACTGGCGGTCGGTTGCCGTCTCGACTGCCAGACTTCGCACGGCGGCCAGACGTCGCACGGCGGCCAGTCATACACCGGCCAAGGGAGCTACTACACTGCGTCGTATTGGGCGTCCTCCTGGATGTCGTTATTGGACTCGTTCCGCTGACATGGGCGGACATTCGCGGAGTAGCGCAGTACCGGAGCGGAGGCGGCATGGTCGACTGGCTGACCATGACCATTCAGATGGTGTCGTTGGGGATGGCCGTGTGGTGCCTCATCTCCACGTTCCGCGACCAGCCCATGCTGATACCGCACCTGGTGGGCATGACCGTGCTGTGGCTGCTGGTGCTGGCACAGGTCGCCGCGACGATTGTGGCGATGGGCGGGGGTGAACGGCCGGACGAGATGGTCATGTTCGTGTCGTACCTCGCGACCGTCGCAGTGCTGCCGCCGGCGTGCGCTGCGTGGGGGTTCATGGAGCGCAGCAAGTGGGGCCCGGCGGTCATCGCGTTCGCGTGCCTGATCCTGCCGGTACTGCTGGTCCGCATCGAGCAGCTGTGGAGCCCCGTTGCCTGACACCACCGTTCCGGACCGCACTCTGCGCACCGGCCCTGGGCGCCTGCTCGTCGCTGTGTACGCGGTGTTCGCCCTGGCGGCGACCGCCCGTGGGAGCTACCAGCTGGTGACCCGGTTCGACGAGGCGCCCTTGGCGTACGGGCTGTCCGTGCTCGCCGGGGTGATCTACCTGGTCGCCGCCGTCGGCCTGGCCCGGGCGGGGCGCACCTCGCGGATGGTGGCGTTGGTCTCGGTTTCCGTGGAGATGGCCGGGGTACTCGTGGTGGGCGCCCTGAGCGTTTTCCTGCCCGGGGTGTTCCCGGACGACACCGTGTGGTCGAACTTCGGCAGCGGTTACTTGTTCATTCCGCTGCTGCTGCCTCCCCTCGGGCTCTGGTGGATTCTGCACGTCCATCGCAGGGACCGCGCACACCATCGATGACCCCACGACATAAGTCGGGACGTACCGGGCATTGACCTCCATATGGAGGTACACACTCAACCGCTCGACCGCGCGTCCACCAGGCCCTCCGCGTTAGGCGGACCTGTTCTCCTGTTCGCCGGACTCGGACTCACCCTCTGGGCTTGGGGCGCCGCCGTGCCCGAACCCGCACGGCTCCAGATCTTCCTCTGCCTATGGCTACTGGGAGTGGGCATTCTCGCCGCGCGGCTGCTGTTCGACGGACTGCCGCAACTGGAACTGCGGGTGTCCAGGAGTGTGCTGACCTTCGCGATCGGTGTGGTGGGCGCCGCGGCGGTGGCCACGATGCCCTGGTCCGACCTGGGATCGGTGTTCTGGTACCAGCTCTGGTTCTCTGTTCCGCTGGCCACCGGCCTGGGCCTGGCCGCCTTCCGCCCCTCGGGCGGGCGCCGTCACTAGGATGACGACCATGTCCGATCAGACGCTGTCCCTCCCGGTCGCCGTTTCGGCCGACTGGCTCCGTGAGCACCGCGACGAGGTCGTCCTCGTCGACTCCCGCTGGTACCTCGATGGCCGATCCGGCCGCGAGGCCTACCTGAACGGCCACATCCCCGGCGCCGTGCACGCCGACGTGGACGCGGACCTGGCCGCGCCGGCCAGCGCCGAGGGCGGCCGCCACCCCCTCCCGACCGCGGCCGACTTCGCCCGCACCCTCGGCCGACTCGGCATCGGCGACACCTCCTCCGTAGTCGTCTACGACGACGCGGGCGGCTCTGTGGCCGCGCGCCTGGTCTGGATGCTCCGCGCCCTGCGCACCCCCGCCGCGATCCTCGACGGCGGCCTCCAGACCTGGACCGAAGGCCTGGAAGAGGGCGAGTCCACCACCGCGCCCGTGCACCGGACCGCTCTCCCGTGGCCCGCGGACCGCCTGGTCGGCACCGAAGCCCTCCAGCAGGAGCTCTCCGACCCGCACCGCCTCCTCCTCGACGCCCGCGTCCACGGCCGCTTCACCGGCGAACAGCCCGCACCCGTCGACGCGCGCGCCGGCCACATCCCCGGAGCCCGCAGCGCCGAATGGCCCGCCAACCTCGCCCCCGAGGGCCTCCTCGCCGCTCCCGAGGCCCTCCGCGAGCGCTTCGCCGCCCTCGGCGCGGAGTCCGCCACCACGGTCACCGCCTACTGCGGGTCCGGCGTGACCGCCTGCCACGACCTCCTCGCCCTGGAGCACGCGGGCTTCACCAACACGCGCCTCTACCCCGGTTCATGGAGCCGTTGGGGCGGCGACGAATCACTCCCGCTGGAGACCGGCGACCCGAAGTCCTGACAGGGCTTTGAGCCCCGCGGCGACCGCCTAGGCTGGGGCAAGTCCGATAGGTCCGGAAAACCCCCGGCCCTGGGCGCTCATGCCCGCCGCCGAACCTGCCGGAACAGGAACCAGAACGCCCGAGCGGGCGTCTCACCGAGCAGTAGGCTGCCCTGGCCCGTTCCCGGGTACAAGAACCGTGCTTCACCGCGAAACGAGGAACACTGGTGACCGAACTCCTCCTTCTGCTGATTCTCATCGTTGGGATCGTGATCGGAGTCCTCATCTACACGCAGCGCTCGCGCTCGCAGAAGCAGGACACTCCTCCCCCGCCGCCCCAGGACCCCTTCGCCGGAGCGAACGCCACGGACACCGCCGGTGACCCGCTCGGGATCAAGGCCGGGGACATGATCGACTGGGGCACCGAACGCACCTGGGTTCGCGGCACCCTGCGCCTGTCCGAGGGCGGCTACACCTGGTCCGAGCACTTCCTCGAGGTCGACGGCGGAAAGCGCTGGCTCTCGGTGGAGGCCGACCCGGACGTCGAGCTCGCCCTGTGGACCGGCCGCCCGGACCTGGAGATGGTCCCCCAGGGCAGGAGCATCGAGCTCGAGGGCGTCACCTACCGGCTCGAGGAGAAGGGCTCCGGCTCCTACCGGTCCGAGGGCACCACCGGCCTCAAGGCCGAAGGCGGTATGGACTACGCGGACTACGAGTCCGACAACGGCAAGCTGCTGGCCTTCGAGCGCTTCGACCACGGCAGCTGGGAAGTCGCCACCGGTGAGAAGGTCGCGGCCGGCACCTTCACGATCTTCCCCGGGAGCTGATGCCCTCGTGCGCGCGAGCATCAGCGCCCCTTTCGTCGACACCAAGGCCGACGACCTGGTCTGGACCCTGAGCCACTCGTTGGTCGAACCCCTCGCCACCCGCACCGTCGAGGTGCCGGGCTTCGGGGTCGAACTCCGCGTACTCGGCGCCTCGCACCAGGTCGTCCTCCGGTCCGCGTCGACGGACGGGGAACTGGTGGAAACAGTCGCCTGCCTGCCGGGGGTCCCCGGCGGGCTTCCCGGCAATGCCGAGCACCCTCTGCCTGGGGTGGGCGACTACCGCTTCGACTCGATCGTCGAGTCGTTGCCTCGCGCCGAACTGGCCCGCCGGGTGGACGCGATCCACCATGAGACATCCGTCTCGACCGGCGGGCTGCTCGTCGCCTTCCCCGGTGATCCGCTCGCGATCACCGCGCTGCACCTGACCTCCGGCAGCGAGGCGTCGTTGCGCTGGCGTACCTGGCACGCCTACCCGCAGAGCGACGAACTGGTGACGACGACCACCACCCTGACCCCCTAGAGGAGGCCGACATGGCCAAGACCCAGATCCGAGCAGCAACGGTCCCACGACACAAGCTCGCCGCGGTGGGCGGAGCCACCGCGCTGCTCCTGCTGCTGTCGGCATGCGCGGGCGGAAGCAACAGCGCCGACTGCGAGCCGAGCGACAGTTCCACCTCCGGTTCGGGCTCGACGAGCGCCAGCGGCCCCTCAGCAGAGCCCACAGACGACTGCGACGAGGGCCGCGGCGGCGGTGGTTTCTTCTTCTTCGGCGGCTTCGGCGGCGGGGGCAACAACTCCAACAGCGGCGGCAGCGGAAGCGACAGCCGTGGCGGCGGATCGGGTTTCGGCAAGTAGTCTGCCGTGTCGGGGGCGGGACATATCCGCACGTCCCACCCCCGGCACCCCGATTTCCCCTACACGGACAAGGCCATGTACGAGATCCTCGAGAGTTCCCTCTACGCGCTCGGCTACGGCGTGGTCGGCACGGTCATCATGCTGCTCGGCTACCTGATCACCGACCTGCTCACCCCCGGGAAACTGCACAAGCTCATCTGGGAGGACCGCAACCGGAACGCGATCCTGCTGGTCTCCGCGAACACCTTGGGCGCGGCGATCGTGGTCGTCTCCGCCATCCTGGCGAGCTATTCCGAGCTGGGTCTTCTGTACGGCCTGATGTCCGCCACGATATTCGGCCTGATCGGGCTGGTCGTCATGGCCCTGTCCTTCCTCCTGATCGACCTCATCACGCCCGGCAAGGTCAGCCACATGATCAGCGGCGCCGAGTGGCACCCGGCGACGTGGGTCAACGCGACCGCGCACGTCTCCATCGCCTTGGTCGTGGCCGCCGCCATCTCCTAGGCGCCTGGCCGTCCGCCCTGAGCGGCCCAGCATCCCCGGACACCGCGTCCGCTTCCCCGAGAGAGCAGTACCTTGACCGAGACCACGGCCCGCGCGCGGCCCCGCTTCCCGGTACCGCCGCGCGCGGCCCGGTTCTTCGTGCTGCTGGCGGTGTTCATCTGCGCCGCCTGCGGCCTGGTGTACGAGCTGGCGCTCGTGGCGATCGGCAGCTACCTGCTCGGCGACACCATCACCCAGGCCTCCGTGGTCCTGTCGGTGATGGTGTTCGCCATGGGGGTCGGGTCCCTGCTCTCGAAGCGGTTCCAGTCCACCCCGGCACTGTCGTTCGCCGTGGTGGAGGGCCTGCTCTCGCTGATCGGCGGCCTGTCGGTCCTCCTGTTGTACGGGTCCTTCGCCTGGCTGTCCGCCTCCGCCTACCAGCCCACCCTGGTACTGCTGGCCTTCATCATCGGCACCCTGATCGGCATCGAGATCCCGCTGCTGATGACGCTGATCCAGCGCATCCGAAAGCAGGAGGCCTCCGAGGCGGTCGCGGACCTGTTCGCCGCCGACTACGTGGGCGGTCTGATCGGCGGCCTCGCGTTCCCGTTCCTGCTCCTGCCGCTTCTGGGGCTGCCCAAGGGAGCGCTGATGGTGGGTGTGCTGAACGCCGTCATCGGCGTGGCGGTGGTGCTGTGGCTGTTCCGCACGGACCTCACCAAGATGGCCTACCTGGGGCTGAGCGTCGGCCTGGCGTTCATCGTCGGTGTGCTGGGGCTGGCCTTCTACTACTCCGACCAGTTCGAGGTGGACGCCCGGCAGGCCATGTACCGGGACCCGATCGTGCACGCGGACCGCACCGAGTACCAGGAGATCGTGGTCACCCAGTCCCTGGACGGCCGGGACGTGCGCATGTTCCTCAACGGCGACCTGCAGTTCTCCACCCTGGACGAGTACCGGTACCACGAAGCGCTCATCCATCCGGCGATGGACGGCCCGCGCGAAGACGTCCTCGTGCTGGGCGGCGGCGACGGCTTGGCCCTGCGGGAGATCCTGCGCTACGACGACGTGGCCTCCGTGACGGTGGTCGACCTGGACCCGGCCGTGGTCGAACTGTCCGCCTCGGATCCGGTGATCAGCGAGCTCAACGACGACTCCTTCCAGGACCCGCGCGCGGAGGTGGTCAACACCGACGCGTTCCAGTGGTTGCGGGACACCCAAGAGGACTTCGACGTGATCATCGCGGACCTGCCCGACGGCACTGACGTGGGTACGTCGAAGCTGTACACGGTGGAGTTCTACGCGCTCCTGGCCCAGGCCTTGGAGGACCACGGGAAGATGGTGGTGCAGGCCGGGTCGCCGTTCTTCGCGCCGGACGCCTTCTGGGGCGTCCGCCACTCGCTCGAGGAGGCCGGGGTCGCGGTCACCCCGTACAACGTGGACGTCCCGACCTTCGGCAACTGGGGCTTCTACCTCGGAACCACGCGTGATGAGGCCCCGGACCTCGCCCTGCCCGACGACGCACCCGAGCTGCGCTTCCTGGACGACGCCCTGCTCGAGGCAGCCCTGGTCTTCCCGATCGACCGTCAGGAGGAGGACGTCCAGGCGTCCACGATGCTCCACCCGCGGATCATCGGCTACCACCAGGACCGCCAGGCCTGGCGGGGTTACTGACCTTCACGGAAACGGCGCCCGCACGCGGAGTACGGGCGCCGTTCTCGTGAAAAGCACCGCGCGGCCTGGGATCTTGGGCCAGTGGGCGGCCACGCGGTGGGTTCGGCGAGGTGGGGCGGGCCCGCGGGAGGAGCGGTCACCTTACGGAACTCCCCCGCGGCCCGGTGCCCATCCTCGCCCCGGCACGGCCGTGGGTGTGCACGCCACGCCGCCCGCATCACCCCACATAGCAACCCTTGACACAGACTTACCGATCCTTGCCGGAAGCGGACGGTTTCCCGCCGGGTGTGCCCGAGTGACTGGATCAGCTGTCGAAACCCATACCGACCGCGTCCAGGCCGCGCAGCCACAGGTTGCGGCGGCCCCCGTTCCGGTCGGCGGCGGCCGTGGCCCGCAGGGTGAGCTCGATACCGAGGGAGCGGGCCGGCTCCGGCGGGAACGGGAGGGGCTTCTCCCGGACCATCCGCAGCCGCGTGCGCTCGGTGTCCAGCCCGTCCAGCCGGTCCAGCATGACCTGCGCGCCGAACCGGGTGGCGCCCACGCCCAGGCCGGTGTACCCGGCCGCGTACGCCAGCCGACCGTCGTAGGCCTGGCCGAAGAAGCCCGAGAACCGGCTGCAAGTATCGATGACCCCGCCCCAGGTGTGGCCGAATCGGACCCCGCTCAGCTGCGGGAACGTCTCCAGGAAATGCTCGGCGAGCTTCTGGAAGGTCTCCGGCCGCTGGTCGTACTCGGGCCGCACCTTGCCGCCGTAGTGGTGGACGATGTCGTAGCCGCCCCACAGGATCCGGTTGTCCGCGGTGAGCCGGTAGTAGTGGAAGAAGTTGGCCGAGTCGGAGACACCCTGGCGTCCTTGCCAACCGATCGACGCCATCTGCTCGTCGGTGAGCGGCTCGGTCATGAGCGCGTAGTCGTACACGGGGGCCAGGTAGTGCTTGAGGCGGCGCAGCGGTCCGGGGAACGCGCCCCCGCCCCAGGCCACCTTGGGGGCGTGCAGCGCCCCGGACCGGGTTCCCAAGCGCAGTCCGTCGGGCACGGCGTCGATCTCGCGCACGGGCGTGTTCTCGAAGAAGCGCACTCCCAGGCCGAGGCACGCCTCGCGCAGCCCCCAGGCGAGCTTGGCGGGGTGGACCATGGCGACGCCGTCGGGCTCGTAGAAACCGCCCTTGTAGGTGGGCGAGTCGATGTTGCGCCGGACCTCGTCAGCGTCCCACACGTGTGCCGTGTGGCCCTTCTCCCGCATGGCTGCCGCAGCCTCGTCGAACCACTCGGCCTGCCAGGGCTCGGTGGCCACCAGGATCTCCCCGGTGCGCTCGAACTCGCAGTCGATCCCGTACCGGCGCACGGCTTCCTCGATGGCGTCGAGGTTGGCCCGGCCCTGCCGTTCGATCTCCTCGATCTCCTCCGGCCAGCGTTCGGCACCGTTGTCGTAGCCGTGGGTGAGGCTGGCCGCGCAGAACCCGCCGTTGCGGCCCGAGGCCGCCCAGCCGGTGGTGCGGGCCTCCACCACGACGACGTCGCGGTCGGGGTCACGCTCCTTGGCGGTGAGCGCCGTCCACAGTCCGCTGTACCCCGCACCGACGACGACCAGGTCGGCGTGCACCTCTCCGACCAGGTGCGGCGCGGGTTCGGGGACGTCCTGTCCGGGAACGTCGGGGTCCAGCCAGAAGACCCTCGGGCGGGCACCGTCCAGGGCCCGCGCCGCTTCGACCCGCACGGCTTCGGCTCGCGTGCTGTCGGCCATCGGCTATCACTCGTCTCTGTCGCGTACTTCGGTACTTCGGCGGTGTCGGGAACCGGTTCCGACGGTGTCACCTACGGCGGTGGGTCATCACGATGTTGACCACCGCCATGACGAGTCCGATCCCGAACAACAGTGTGCCCATCACGTTGACCTGTGGCGGGATGCCGACCCGGGTGGATCCCCAGATCCACAGCGGGAAGGTGGTCACGTCGCCGCTCACGAACGTCGTGATGATGTAGTCGTCGATCGACAGGGCGAAGGCCAGTAGCCCTCCCGCCATGATGGCCGGAAACAGCATCGGCAGGGTGACCAGGCGGAACGTGGTGAAGGGGCCGGCGCCGAGGTCTCTGGCCGCCTCCTCCAGGGAGGGGTCCAGGGTGATGACGCGCGCCCGAACGGTGATCGCCACGAACGACACGCTGAACATCACGTGCGCGATCACGGTCGTCCAGTAGCCGGTGGTCACGTTCATCATCAGGAACATGGAGAGCAGGGCCGCGCCCAGGACCACTTCCGGGGCGCTGATCGCGGAGAACATCACCAGGTTGGTGAGCTGCTTGCCCCGGAACCGGAACCGGCCGAGGGCGAGCCCGAGCAGTGTCCCCAGGCCGCCCGCGATGAACATCGTCAGCAGCGCGATGGATACCGAGTTCAGCACCGCGCTGTTCAGGTCCGGGTAGGCGAAGGCGTTCTCGTACCAGCGCAGGGTGAAGCCCTGCCAGGTGATGTTGTGCCGCCCGGCCGGGTTGTTGAAGCTGAACGCGATCATGAACATGATCGGCAGGAACAGCCAGGCCAGCACGGCCCACGTGTACAGGCGGCCCCAGTCGACGCGGCGGCGGGGGCGCGCGCGTGCGGACCGGGTGGTCCCCTCGGGACCGGAGGGGGCCTGGGGCGGTTCGGTGTCGAGTCGGGCGCTCATCAGGTGTGCACCTCCATGACCCGTTCCGTGCCCAGGGCCCGCGCGTAGCTGAAGATGCCGACGAGCAGCAGGCCCATGAGGACGAAGGTGATCGACGCCGCGATCGGGTAGTTGTTGTTGATCAGGTACTGGGACTGGATGACGTTGCCGACCATGGTGTTCTGCGCCCCGCCCAGGACCGACGCGTTGACGTAGTCGGCACTGGTGGGGATGAACGTCATCAGGACGCCGGCGAACAGGCCCGGCAGCGACACCGGCAGGATGACCTTGGTGAAGGCCTGCGTGCGGCTGGCATAGAGGTCGTGTGCGGCCTCGACCATCCTCGGGTCCATCCGTTCGAGTACCGCGTAGAGCGGCAGCACCATGAACGGCAGGAAGTTGTACGCCAGCCCGAGGATCACCGCCGGCGCGGAGTTGAGCAGGGCGAGGTTCTCCGGGACGAGCCCGATGGACTTGAGCGGGCCCAGGACCACGCCGTTGTCGGCGAGGAGGAACCGCCAGGAGATGGTCCGCAGCACGAACGACACGAAGAACGGCAGCAGGACCAGCAGCAGGTAGGTGGACTTGTAGGCTCCCCCGTGGAAGGCGATCCAGTAGGCCATCGGGTAGCCCACGGCGATGCACACGAGTGTGGCGCAGGCGCCGTAGAACAGGGAGCGGGCGATGTGCTCCCAGTAGTCCCCGAGGGCCGCGGCGTAGTTGCCCACCTCGAAGGTCTGCTGGAACCCGGTGACCACGTTGCCGGTGGTCAGCGACAGCGACAGCATCCCGCCGAGGGGCACCACGAAGAACAGGGCCAGCCAGGTCCACGCGGGAAGCACCAGGACGTAGGGCGTGAGCTTGCGGTTCATGGTCAGCTCTGTGTGACGGCCTGGAAGATGGTGGAGAAGGCGTCCTGCTCGTCGGTCTCCAGCGTGACGAAGTTGTGCAGCCGATCGAAGTCGGCGTCGTCGGGGAAGACCAGCTGGCTCTCGGCCATCTCCGCCAGGGCCTGGGCGCGCTCCCCGTCGTCCTCCTCACCGGACCAGTCCTCCAGCACCTGCTGAACGTCCGGGACGGGCGGGATGTAGGCGATGTACTCGGTGAGCCCGGCGGCGACCTCCGGGTTGTAGAGGAAGTCCATCAGCTCGATCGCGTCGACCGGCGCCTGCGAGTTGAACGGGATCATCATGTTGTCCGTCCAGAGGGTGGCGCCCTCTTCGGGCATGACGAACCTGAGGTTGGTGCCCTCCTCGGCATTCTGCTGGTAGATGTCCCCGGACCAGGCCATCGTGATCCACAGGTCGCCGTTGGTGAGGGGCTGGACGAAGTCCTGGTCGTAGTAGGCGCGCACCAGGCCCGCGTCGCGCTGCTCCGTCAGGCGCTGGGCCGCGGCCTCCCAGTCGGCCTCATTGGAGTCAGCCGGGTTGACGCCGGTGGCGAGCAGTCCGAAGTTGGCGATCTCCTGCGGGTCCGCGAACATCCCGACCCGGCCCTCGAACTCGGGGTCGAAGAGGTCCTCGATGCTGGTGATCTCCCGGTCGATGAACTCGGGGTTGTAGGCGATCCCGGTCATGCCCGACTGGTAGGGCACCGTGTAGACGTTGCCCGGGTCGAAGTCGGTCTCCTTGTAGTACTGGCCCGCGTACTGCTCGAAGTTGGGCAGCCTGGCGTGGTCGAGCTCCACCAGGTAGCCGAGTTCGATCAGCCGGGACAGCTCGAAGCCGTTGGGCACGACGAACAGGTCGTATCCGGTGTCGTCGTCGTTGGCCAGACGCGGCTGGACCTGGCCGAAGAACGACGCCGCCTCCTGCACGTCCTCCTTGTAGTCGACCTCGATACCGGTCTCCTCGGTGAACTGCCGAAGCGGGCCGCGGTCGGGGTCCATGTACAGGGGCCAGTTGCCGAAGCGCACCGAACCGGTCTGCTCCTTGTCCGCCCAGAAATCCGCGTCGGCCTCCCGCTGTGTTCCGCCCACGCCGCAGGCGGAGAGCGCGAGCGCCGCCGCCGCGGCTCCGCCGACCTGGAGGGTGCGGCGGCGGGTGAGCCCGGCGGGTGTGGGAAGGCCCGCTGCCGGGCGCGGGGCGAGGCGGCCGGGACGCCTGGCCCCGGTTCGCCTGGCTCGGGCGAGTCCGCGCAGGAGTGCGGGGTTCGGGTGCGCGCGCGAGGTGTGGTTCATATCGTCATCCCCCGGTTCTGGGCGGCGGGCGGTGGTCAGGGCATCAGGTGGGCAGTGCGTAGGAGTGGCGTGGCGACCAGGACAGCCAGACGGCCTCACCCCGTTGGGCGACCAGGGCCGAGTCCGCGGAGTTCTGCTGGTAGACGGTGATCTCCGCGCCGCCCTGGAGAGCCACTTGGTAGTGGGTGGCCGCACCCATGTAGACGGTTTCGGTGACGGTGCCGGGCAGGACGCAGAGGTCGGTGCCGCTTCCTCCCCCCTCGGTTCCGGGCCGTTCGGTGTCGATCCGAACTTTCTCCGGACGCACGGTCAGGTGGGCCTCGGAGCCCTCGGTGATCCCGCTGGGGAGTTCGGCGACGAGGGCGGTCAGGCCGCTCCCGAGGTCCACACGGCGGTGGCCGGAGGGGTCGGTCCCGTGCACCACTGTTCCGGTGAGCAGATTGCTGGTGCCGATGAAGTCCGCGACGAAACGGGTGGCGGGCCGTTCGTAGATCTCGGCGGGGGTGCCGAGCTGCTCCACCAGCCCGTGGTTCATCACCGCGACCCGGTCCGACATGGTCAGGGCCTCGCCTTGGTCGTGGGTGACGTAGACGAAGGTGATGCCGACCTCGCGCTGGATGCGCTTCAGCTCGACCTGCATGGACTGGCGGAGTTTGAGGTCCAAGGCGCCCAGGGGCTCGTCGAGCAGGAGGGCTCCCGGCTGGTTGACCAGGGCGCGGGCCAGGGCGACCCGCTGCTGCTGGCCACCGGAGAGCTGGGCGGGGCGGTGCTTGGCCCTGGGGCCCAGCTCGACGAGTTCGAGCATCGCGTCGACCCGGCGCCGCACCTCCTGTTTGGGGACCCGCTTGCGTTCCAGGCCGAAGGCGACGTTGGCCGCTACGCTCATGTGGGGGAAGAGCGCGTAGCTCTGGAACACCATGTTGACATCGCGCTGGTTGGCCGGGACCCCGTTGACGTCCTTGCCGGACAGGCACACGGTGCCCTCGGTAGGCTCCTCGAACCCGGCGATCATCCGCATCGTGGTGGTCTTGCCGCACCCGGAAGGGCCCAGGAGCGAGAAGAACTCGCCTCGGGTGATCTCCAGGTCGACCCCGCCGACCGCGCGGACCGTCTCCGACCCGGACCGGTAGGCCTTGACCACCCGCTCAAGGCTGATGGCCGACCCCTGTTCCGGCGGTGCCACTGGGGCCTCCTCGGTACGTCTGCTCGTGGTGGTGGCCATTGGGGACTCCGCTCAGGTGCCGAAGTAACTCATGACGTGCTTGATCCGCGTGTACTCCTCGAACGAGTACAGGGACAGGTCCTTGCCGTAGCCGGAGTGCTTGAAGCCGCCGTGGGGCATTTCGGCGGTGATGGGGATGTGGGTGTTGATCCACACGCAGCCGAAGTCCAGTCGGCGCGAGACGCGCAGCGCGCGGGCGTGGTCCTTGGTCCACACGCTGGAGGCGAGCCCGTACTCGACCGAGTTGGCCCAGGCCACGGCGGTCTCCTCGTCGGTGAAGCGCTGGACGGTGAGGACGGGCCCGAAGATCTCGTCGGTGACCAGCTCGTCGCCTTGGCGCAGGCCGGAGACGACCGTCGGCGCGTAGAAGAAGCCTTCCCCGCCCACGCGCGAGCCGCCGGTGAGGACCTGGGCGTGGTCGGGTGCGCGGTCGAGGAACCCGGAGACCCGGGCGAGCTGGTCCGCGTTGTTGACCGGGCCGTAGGCGGCGTCGGGGTTGTCCGGACCCGCGGTGACGGTGTTGCGTGCCTGCTCCGCCAGGGCGGCGGCGAGGTCGTCGTGGACGCCGGGCCCGGCGAGGATCCGGGTGGCGGCGGTGCAGTCCTGGCCGGCGTTGAAGTATCCGGCTTCGGCGATCCCCGCGGCGGCCTGTTCGATGTCGGCGTCATCGAAGACCATGACGGGCGCCTTGCCGCCGAGTTCGAGGTGGAGGCGCTTGAGGTCGCGGGACCCGGCTTGGGCGACCTCGTACCCGGCGCGGGTGGACCCGGTGAGGGAGATCAGGGCGGGGATCGGGTGCTCCACGAGCGCGCGGCCGGTGTCCCGGTCGCCGCAGACCACGTTGAACACCCCCGGCGGGAGGAACTCGGCGGCGATCTCGGCGAGCAGCAGGGTGGAGACCGGGGTGGTGTCCGAGGGTTTGAGGACGATCGTGTTGCCGGCGGCGAGGGCGGGACCGATCTTCCATGCCGCCATGGCCATGGGGTAGTTCCACGGGGTGATCTGGCCGACGACGCCTAGGGGCTCGCGGCGGATCCAGGAGGTGTGGTCGCGCATGTACTCCGCGGCGGCCCTGCCCTCCAGGTTGCGGGTGGCTCCGGCAAAGAACCGCAGGGCGTCGAGGACCTGGAAGATCTCCTCGGACTTGGTGAGTGCCGCCGGTTTGCCGCAGTTGCGGACCTCGGCGGCGACCAGTTCGCCCGCTCGGGCCTCCACTGCGTCGGCGAACCGGTTGAGCGCGATCTGCCGTTCCGCCGGGGTCCAGTCCCGCCAGCCGCCGTCGAAGGCGCGTCGTGCCGCCCGGAAGGCGGCGTCGACGTCCTCGGGCCCGGAGATCGGGGCGGTGGCGAAGACCCGCCCCGTGGCCGGGTCGACCAGTTCGCTCCGACGGCCGTCCGCGGCTTCCACATGCTGGCCGTCGACGAAGTTGCGGAGGTGATCGGTTGCGGGCACCTGGGTCACTACTGGCTCCCCTGCGATCGGGCGCGCCACAGCGCGCGATGGCTCTGTGATCTGCAACACTGCCACCCCAGATGCGGGAGTTCAAGAGATTTCAAGTGATTCCGTTGTTAAGTTTGAATTGACCGACGGATACTTGACACACGAACCATGGATGCGACTATTTCTGTTGAGAGGAGTGCGCGAGGACGATGAGGGCCGATCCGGTCGTCACACTTGCCCCAGCACCACCCAGAGACCTCGGAGGCATCAAGTGGAACCGCGTCTGAAGAACCTGCAGCAGGCCGCCAAGGACCACCTGTGGATGCACTTCACGGAGATGGCCGCCTACCACGACGCCGACGTCCCGGTGATCACCAGGGGTGAGGGCGCCTACGTCTACGACGAGCACGGGAACCGCTACCTGGACGGCCTGGCCGGCCTCTTCGTCTCCCAGGTGGGGCACGGGCGCGCGGAGATCGCCGACGCGATCGCCGAACAGGCCCGCGAGCTCGCCTACTTCCCGATCTGGACCTACGCGCACCCCCGGGCGATCGAGCTGGCCGACCGCCTCGCCGACCTGGCCCCCGGCGACCTGAACCGGGTGTTCTTCACCGGCAGCGGCTCCGAGGCGGTGGAATCGGCCTGGAAGCTGGCCCGCCAGTACTTCAAGGCGATCGGGCAGCCCGAACGGCACAAGGTGATCAGCCGCAACATCGCCTACCACGGCACCACCATGGGCGCCCTCTCGATCACCGGCGTGCAGTCGATCAAGAGCCCCTTCGAGCCCCTGGTCCCGAGCACCGTCCAGGTTCCCAACACCAACTTCTACCGAGCGCCGCAGCACGCCGACGACCTGGAGGCCTTCGGCCGCTGGGCCGCGGACCAGGTCGAGGAGGCGATCCTCCAGAACGGCCCGGAGACCGTCGCCGCCGTCTACGTCGAACCGGTCCAGAACTCCGGCGGCTGCTTCCCGCCACCGCCCGGCTACCTCCAGCGCGTACGCGAGATCTGCGACCGCCACGGCGTCCTGATGGTGTCCGACGAGGTGATCTGTGCGTTCGGCCGCATCGGCGAGTACTTCGGCGCGACCAAGTACGGCTATGTACCGGACATGATCACTTTCGCCAAGGGCGCGACCAGCGGTTACGTCCCCCTTGGCGGAATGATCGCCCGCGACCGGCTCATGGAGCCGTTCCAGGAGGAGGGGGCGGCCTTCCTGCACGGCATCACCTTCGCCGGGCACCCGGTGGCGGCCGCCGCCGCGCTCGCCAACCTCGACCTGTTCGAGAGCGAGGGCATCCTCGACAACGTCCGCGAGAACGGCCCGGTGCTGCGTGCCACCCTGGAGAAGCTGCTCGACCTGCCCATCGTCGGCGACGTCCGAGGCGACGGCTTCTTCTACGGCATCGAACTGGTCCGGGACAAGGAGACCAAGGAGTCCTTCACTCCGGAGGAGTCGAAGACCCTGCTCAAGGGCTTCATCTCCTCGGCCCTGTTCGAGGCCGGCCTGGTCTGCCGGGCCGACGACCGGGGCGAGCCGGTGATCCAGCTGTCACCGCCCCTGACCTGCGGACCCGAGCAGTTCGACGAGATCGAGAGCATCCTGCGCAAGGTGCTCACCGAAGCCGGAAACCGTCTGTAGGCCCTTCGGCGCGGAGTGCGGGACACTCGTCCGCGGGGAGTGCCCCGGGCTCCGGTCGTGCTCAACCGCGGGGAGCGCTCACCCGCGGCTCTCCTCCCGTTCGAGTGCGGCGAGGGCGGTGACCGCGCCGAGTTCCCAGCAGGCCTCGCGGGACTGGCTGTCGGGGCGGCCGGTAACGGTCACCGGGGGCCGGTGGCGTTGCCATCCCATGCCTTTGGTGATGGACTCGACCGCACGGACCGCCCCGGAGGTGTCGTTGCCGCCGTGGACGTACAACGTGTACGGGATCCCCTCCGTGTCCGGCTGGGCGGGGTAGTACACGGTGTCGAAGAAGTGTTTCAGGGCGCCGGACATGTAGCCGATGTTGGCGGGGGTACCCAGCACCACCGCGTCAGCTTCGAGGAGGTCTGTGACAGTCGCGGACAGGGCCGCTTTGACCTGCACGCGCACGCCTTCGATATCGTCGGTGCGGGCGCCGTCGAGCGCCGCGTCCAGGAGCTCCTGGGTCGCGGGCGAGACGGTGTGGTGAACGATGAGCAGTCGTGCCATGCCCCCACAGTAGGCAGTCGCACGGCACGGAACCTCCGCGCGTCCGGCGGCGTCAGAACAGTCGGCGCGAACCGTCCGGGCTTGCCCTTCGGCTCAGCGCTCCCCCGCCTACGGGCCCGGCGGGTTCACCCGTCCCTGGCACACGGCCCGGTCACACACTCCCATCACCAGCTCCACTCGCGGAAGAAAGCCAAGGACCGCCATGAATCAGCCTCCTCCGCAGGGCCCCTATGACGGCCCACCCCACGGTATGCCTCCCACCGGCGGTCAGCCCCCGATGGGCCCGCCGCCCGGCGGTATGCCCCCCGGTGGTCCGCCTCCCGGTGGAATGCCCCCCGGTGGTCCGCCTCCCGGTGGAATGCCCCCAGGCGGTCCGCCTCCCGGCGGTATGCCCCCGGGTGGGCCACCGCCCATGGGCCCGCCGCCCGGGGACCCGTACGGCAACCCCTACGGACCGCAGACGCCCCAGAAGAAGACCTCCCCCTGGCTGTGGGTCAGCCTGGGCTGTGGCGGACTCTTCATCATCGGGCTCGTGCTGGTCCTCGTGCTCGTCTTCGTCGTCGGAGACACTGAAAGCGACAGCGGCACGAGCTCCGAAACCTCGTCGAGTGACGACGGCTCCGGCAGCGGAGACCGTTCCAACCCGGACATGCCCGGAATGAACGAGCAGGTCGAGCACGGCGGCATGGTCTTCACCGTCACGGGTATCGAAACCGGCATCACCGAGGTGGAGGGGCACCGTCCCCAGGGCGAATACGCGGTAGTGGACATCCAGGTCCAGCCGGCGGACGACGTCCCCATCACCTTCTGGCTCGACGAGCAGCACCTGTACATGAACTCCGGCGAAGCGATCGCGGAGGACTACCTCGCCACCCTGGAATACGTGGGCATCAACGGCATGAACGTCCAGGTGAGCCCGGGCGACTCCGAGGACGTGTCGGTCGTCTTCGACGTGTCCGACGCCTCGGAGATCTCCCACGTCGGCCTCAGCGCCGAGATGTACGGGGGCAACGAGGTGGACATCGACGTGACCGGCTGACCCGACAGGTCGACGATGCTTGTTCGAGCGGGCCGCCGGTGTTCCGGCGGCCCGCTTCCGTTCCCCAGAAAGGGCTTCGATGCAGCACCCCCCGCAAGGCCACCCCCCACCGCACCCCGGGCAGGGACCCCACGGACACGGGCCGTTTCCCCCGCAGGGGCCTCCGCGGGGAGGTCCACATCCCTTCGCAGCACCCGGACCGGGTCACCGGGCCCAGCCCAAGAAGTCATCGAAGGGCCTCTTCATCGGCCTCGGTGTCGGCGGCGCGGCCCTCCTGTTGGTCACCGTGCTCATAGCCGCTTTCCTCATCCTCGACGTGGGTGACGACGGCCCCGTCGCGGGACTTGACGAGCCCTTCCAGAACGGGGACCGGCGCCTCACCATCACCAATTTCGAGATCGGGATCTCGCAGGTCGACACCGACCACGGCCCAATCCTGCCCGACTACGTGTTCGTGGGCTTCGACGTCCACATGGAGAACCTGGGGAACATAGAAAGGCACTGGACCGGGGACGAGATCACACTCCGTTTCGACGACGACTCGATCGCCGCCCGCCCGCACAGCGAAGCGACGCACCAAGCCAACCGCGGCGGCAGGGACGAGTACGTCCTCGGGCCCGGGGAAGAGGGCACCGTCCGGATGTACTTCGACGTGGAAGAACCCGAGCAGCTCAGCCACCTGTCCTACCGGGACCGTGAGACGGTCACGGTCGACCTGGGCCTCCGGTAAGACCTGGCCGAAAACCGAAAAGGGAACGCGATGTACCACCAGTCCCCACCTCATGGGCACGAGCACGGGCCTCCGCCGCTCCCACAAGGCCCGCCCGGGCACCACCACCTCCCGCCCCAGCCGCCGAAGAAGCCGAAGACGGGCCTCATCATCGGCCTCAGCCTCGGCGGGGTGGGGGCCGTCGGCCTGGTCGCCGCGCTGCTGGTCGCCGTCTTCGTCTTCGATGTGGGCCGTGACAGCGGGCCCGTGGCCGGGCTCGGCGAGAGCTTCGAAATCGACGAACGGCTCGTCACCGTTCTCGACGTGGAGACCGGGATCGAGCAGATCGGCGACGAGCACACCATGCACGAGCCCACGAACGAGTACGTCGGTGTGGACCTCCACATCGAGTACATCGGGGAAGACGACGAACTGCGCTGGTCGAGGAGCAACACCGCCCTCTACTCCGACCCGGACACGGAGCTTGCGGCCATGGACCTCGACGCGACGCTCAAGGCCAACCCACAGGACCAGCTCGAACCGCCCTTCAGGCTCACCCCCGGCCAGGAGGGCACCATGCGGATCATCTACGACGTGAGCAACTCTGCCCGTGTGAACTACCTGGAGTACGGGGTCACCACCTACGGAGTCGACAGCGTCCTGATCGACCTGAACGGGCCCGTCCACGGATGACACCCGGCCGGTGGCCCCGCGTCATGTGTGCGGACGCATGAAATTCTCACCCCCCAGAGCTGCGAAACCTGTCAAATCCTCTAAATCAATACCGCCACACAATGGACATTGATCCCCTTGAGGCACGAATGCGAATGTCATTAACCCGCCCGTATCACCCTCGTAGGGATGTCGGACATTGACCCACCATTCCCCTCGTACCTAAGGTGCGTCCTCTACAACGCGCCAACCCGCTCGCACCGGATGCCCCATCGGCACCACCAGCGGTGCGAACAGGCCAAACGCGGATGCCAAGCGTTCTCCGCCGCCCCTGAACCGGGCGGCTCTCAAAGAGGAGCGAGGGAACCATGCCGCACACCGTCCGGGCCGCACTCGTCCAGAGCGAGTGGACCGGGGACTCCGAATCCATGATGGCCGCCCACGAGAAATACGCGCGGGACGCCGCCGCTCAGGGCGCCAAGGTCATCGGCTTCCAAGAGGTCTTCAACGCCCCCTACTTCTGCCAGGTGCAGGAGGCCGAGCACTACCGCTGGGCCGAAGCCGTTCCCGACGGCCCCACCATCACCCGGTTCAAGGCTCTCGCCAAGGAGCTGAACACGGTGATGGTCCTGCCGGTCTTCGAGATCGAGAAACCCGGCTTCTACTACAACACCGCGGCCGTCGTCGACGCCGACGGAAGTTACCTCGGCAAGTACCGCAAGCACCACATCCCGCAGGTCAAAGGCTTCTGGGAGAAGTACTACTTCCGTCCCGGAAACCTCGGCTGGCCGGTGTTCGACACCGCCGTCGGGAAGGTCGGCGTCTACATCTGCTACGACCGCCACTTCCCCGAGGGCTGGCGCGCGCTCGGCCTCGCCGGCGCCCAGATCGTCTACAACCCCTCGGCCACCCACAGGGGCCTGTCCGCCTACCTGTGGAAGCTCGAACAGCCCGCCTCCGCCGTCGCCAACGCCTACTACATCGCGGCGATCAACCGGGTGGGCCAGGAAGAGTACGGCGACAACGACTTCTACGGCACCAGCTACTTCGTGGACCCCCGCGGGCAGTTCGTCGGCGACGTCGCCTCCGACACGAAGGCCGAGCTCGTCGTGCGCGACCTGGACCTCGACATGATCGACGAGGTCCGCCAGCAGTGGGCCTTCTACCGGGACCGCCGACCGGACGCCTACGGACCACTGGTGGAGGGATAACAGCCCATGACACGAACCCTCATCAGCGGTGGCCTCGTCGTCACCGCCGCCGAAGAGCTGGAAGCCGACGTCCTCGTCGAGGACGGCAAGGTGGCGGCCCTCGCCCTACGGGGCAGCGAACCCGCACAGGCCTGGGCCCGGGGCGACGCCGAGACCATCGACGCCACCGGCCACTACGTCATCCCGGGCGGCGTCGACGGCCACACCCACATGGAGATGCCGTTCGGCGGCACCTACGCAGCGGACACCTTCGAGACCGGCACCCGTGCCGCGGCGTGGGGCGGAACCACCACCATCGTCGACTTCGCCATCCAGCGGCCGGGCGAATCCGTGCGCTCCGGGGTGGACCAGTGGATGGCCAAGGCCGACGGCAACTGCGCGATCGACTACGCCTTCCACGCCATCCTGTCCGACGTCAACGAGTCCTCGCTCAAGGAGATGGACGTCCTCGTCGACGAGGGCATCACCTCGTTCAAGCTGTTCATGGCCTACCCCGGGGTGTTCTACAGCGACGACGGCCAGATCCTGCGCGCCATGCAGCGCGGCGCGTCCAACGGCGCACTCACGATGATGCACGCTGAGAACGGCATCGCCATCGACGTCCTGGTCGAGCAGGCCCTGGCCGAGGGGAAGACGGACCCGCGCTACCACGGCGAGGTCCGCAAGACCCTCCTCGAATCCGAGGCCACCCACCGCGCCATCCAGCTGGCCCGGGTCGCCGGCTCACCGCTGTACGTCGTGCACGTGTCCGCGGACGAGGCCGTGGCGGAACTGTCGCGGGCCCGCGACAAGGGCCTCAACGTGTTCGGCGAGACCTGCCCGCAGTACCTCTTCCTGTCTACGGACAACCTCGCCGAACCGGACTTCGAGGGCGCGAAGTACGTGTGCTCCACCCCCCTGCGCCCCAAGGAGCACCAGGCCCACCTGTGGCGGGCCCTGCGCACCAACGACCTGTCCGTGGTCTCCACCGACCACTGCCCGTTCTGCTTCACCGGGCAGAAGGACCTGGGGGTGGGCGATTTCTCCAAGATCCCCAACGGCATGCCCGGCGTGGAGAACCGGATGGACCTGCTCCACCAAGCCGTGGTTGAGGGCCACATCAGCCGCCGCAGGTGGATCGAGCTGGCCTGCGCCACCCCCGCGCGCATGTTCGGGATGTACCCGAAGAAGGGCACGGTCGCGCCGGGTGCCGATGCCGACCTGGTGGTCTACGACCCGGATGCCGAACAGGTCATCTCCGCCGAGACACACCACATGAACGTGGACTACTCCGCCTACGAGGGCAAGCGGGTGACGGGCCAGGCCCGCACCGTGCTCTCGCGCGGCCGCGTGGTCGTGGACCGCGGTTCCTACCTGGGCCAGGCCGGAGACGGCCGTTACGTGCCCAGGTCCACCTGCCAGTACCTGGTCTGAGGGGGACGGCACATGGACATCGGACTCGTCCTACAGACGGACCCGCCCGCCGGAACACTGGTGGAGCGGATGGTGCGCGCCGAGGAGAAGGGGTTCACCCACGGGTGGACCTTCGACTCGGTGGTGCTCTGGCAGGAGCCCTTCGTCATCTACAGCCGCATCCTCGACCGGACGCGGAACCTGGTCGTCGGACCCATGGTGACCAACCCGGGCACCCGCACGTGGGAGGTGACGGCCTCGCTGTTCGCCACCCTCAACGACATGCACGGGAACCGGACGGTCTGCGGGATCGGCCGCGGGGACTCGGCGATGCGCGTGGCGGGCCGCAAGCCCGCCACCCTGGCCCGGCTGTCCAAGGCGATGACCGCCATCAAGGACCTCGCGGAGGGCCGTGAGGCGGACGTGGACGGCGCACCGATGCACCTGCCGTGGGTGCGCGACGGCTCGCTCCCGGTGTGGATGGGCGCTTACGGGCCAAAGGCCTTGGACTTGGCCGGCCGACAGGCGGACGGTTTCATTCTGCAGCTCGCAGACCCCTACCTGACCGAGTGGATGGTCAAGGCGGTGCGGTCGGCCGCGGCGGACGCCGGGCGCGACCCCGACGAGGTGAAGGTGTGCGTCGCGGCCCCCGCGTACGTCACCGACGGCTCTGAGGCGGGGCAGGCCCACGGACGTGAGCAGTGCCGCTGGTTCGGGGGGATGGTCGGCAACCACGTCGCCGACCTGGTCTCCCGGTACGGCGAGCACTCGGGCATGGTGCCCCAGGAGCTCACCGACTACGTCAAGGCCCGCGAGGGCTACGACTACAGCCACCACGGACGGGTCGACAACCCGGACACCGACTTCGTGCCCGACACCATCGTGGACCGGTTCTGCCTGGTCGGCCCGGTGGAGGCCCACGTGGAGAAGTTGGCGCGCCTGCGCGAGGCGGGCGTGGACCAGTTCGCCGTCTACGCGATGCACGACGACGTCGACGGCGTCATCGACGCCTACGGGCGCGACATCATCCCCGCCGTGCGCTGAGCACGCTCGGCCACCCGCAACCGGGCCGGGTCCCGCCCAGAGCGGACCCGGCCCACGGGCCGCCACTGCGCCGGTCACTACGGAGCCGGTCATTACGGCGCCGAGGCAGCGCACCCGGTCATCGCGACCACGGTGAAGTGCGAAGATATGCGGTGGCCTGCCCGCTTTCGGACATGACCGGCCCCGACTTGCCCCCGCCAGCGCGGGCCCAGTGCCGCACCCAAGCACACCGCTTCCCACCAGTTCCTCCGAAACACAGGTGTCCCGTGTCCACAGTGCCCTCCCAACCCGAGCCGCCCACCACCGAGTCGACCGCACAGGTCACGCACCCCGATGGCCGGGTGTCCATGCCCGAAGGCACCACCCTGCCCGACAACCCCTTCGTCAATGACGACCTCCAGCCCGTCCCCATGTCGAAGCGGACCTGGGGTACCGGAAGCTTCACCGCGCTGTGGGTGAGCATGTCGGTCAGCATCCCCGCGTGGACTCTCGCCAGCGGGCTGATCGCCGCAGGGATGGACTGGCGCCAGGCGATGGTCACCATCGTCCTGGGCAACATCATCGTCCTGCTGCCTATGGTGCTGACCGGGCACGCGGGCGCCAAGTACGGCATCCCGTACCCCGTGTTCGCCCGCGCCTCCTTCGGGCTGCGCGGCGCCAACCTGCCCGCCCTGTTGAGGGGCGCGGTCGCCTGCGGCTGGTACGGCATCCAGACGTGGATCGGCGGCCAGGGCGTGTACGTCCTGGCCGGCCGCCTCATCGGGGACGGATGGATCAACGCGGCCGAGTTCGGTGGAAATCCGTGGACGCTGTGGCTGTCCTTCGCGGTCTTCTGGCTGGTCCAGGTCGCGATCATCCTCTGGGGCATGGAGGGTGTGCGCAAGGTCCAGGTGTGGGCCGCTCCGCTCATGGCCGTGGGCGGCATCGCCCTGCTCGTGTGGATGGCGGCCGAAGCCGGCGGCTTCGGTCCGATGCTGGCCCTGGACAACGGGCTCGGCGGCGGTCTCGACTGGGGCCCGTCCTTCTGGGCGCTGTTCTTCCCGTCCCTGATGGGTGTGATCGGCTTCTGGGCGACCCTGACCCTGAACATCAGCGACTTCACCCGGTTCGCCGCCACACAGCGCGCACAGGTCGTCGGCCAGTCTCTGGGCCTGCCCACGACGATGTCGCTGTTCTCGCTGATCGCGGTGATGGTGACCGCCGGTACCGCCGTCGTGTACGGCGCACCGCTGTGGAACCCGATCGACGTCGTCAACGGGATGGACAGCGGCATCGGCCTGCTGTTCGCCATCTTCGTGGTGCTGCTGGCCACGGTCTCCACCAACATCGCGGCCAACCTGGTCGGTCCCGCCTACGACCTGGCCAATCTCAAGCCCAGCTGGATCAGTTTCCGCACCGGAGCGATCATGACGTCCTTCCTCGGCGTGCTGATCTTCCCGTGGAGGCTCATCGAGGACGAGAACGTCTACATCTTCATCTGGCTGGGCACCGTCGGCGGCCTGCTCGGCGCGGTGGCGGGCATCCTGCTCGCCGACTACTGGCTGCTGCGCCGTACGCACATCAATCTGCCCGCCCTGTTCACGCCCGGTAGCGAGTACTGGTACTCGAAGGGGTGGAACTGGCGCGCGATGGTCGCCTTCGGGGTCGGTGCGCTGCTGGCCGTGGGCGGCTCCAACTCCCCCGAGGGTGAGGGACCCTTCCCGACCGAAGGCATCATCCCGGTACTGGCCCCGCTGGCAGACTACGGCTGGATGATCGCCCTCGCCAGCGCGTTCCTCCTGCACTGGGCGCTGGGTCGGTTCTTCCCGGCCCATCCCAGGCTGGAGCGTGCCGAACGGACGGACAGCGCCGCCTGACCCTCTCCGCTAGGGCGCCGCTCCGCCACTCCGGCGGGGGCGGCGCCCTTCAGCCGGCCGGTCGGCCCCGCGGTGTCAGGCGGTCGGCTGCCGCTCGCCGTCGATTTCGAGGCTCGCCATCACCTTGTTGATGTCACCGGTCACCCGGGCGAACTCCCGGGTGGAGAGCCACAGCTTGTAGATGATGAGCAGCTCGAAGGCGAACATCATCGCGGCGGACGCCGCGATGGTCACGAGCATTCCCGTGATCGAGACCATGCCCACCAGGGGCGCCACGATGAACACGCCCATCTGGTATTCGATACCGCTGAACAGGTGCGGCCGGATCCGGTTCTCCCGCAGGGTCTCACGGACTCTCCGGTACCAGGGGAAACGGCGGTCGAAGCCCTGCTGCAGGGCAGTTCGCTGGATCTTCTTCGCCTTGCCCGTGGGGGTCGCGACCGCGCCTTCCTGTGCCTCGGTGCCCTCCTGCACCTCGGTGGCAGCGGGGGCCTTCACCCGCTCGGAGCCGCCGATCGAGACGGCGTCCTCGTCGTCGCCCAAACCCTCGTCCGAGCCGAAGCGCGCCGCGGCGCGGCGCACGCCGCTGGTGTCCTGGTCGGCGCTGCGCTCCTCCACCTCACGGATCGACTGGGCCATGTGCCGCCGCATTGCGGAGCGCACCTTCGCCATCTGCGGCGAGTTCAGGTAGCGGAACATGTCGGTGAAGACGATGCCCAGCAGGAACCACAGGAATACCGGGTTCTCGGTCTGGATGAACTGACCGCCCATCAGGGCGATGGCGCAGAAGAGGACTCGGATCCGGTCGAAGACGTAGTCCAGCCAGCTGCCGAACACCGAGCCGTTGCCCTTGAGGCGGGCGATCTTGCCATCCATGCAGTCGAGCACGAAGCTCAGGTGGAAGAGCACTGCTCCGGCAAGGAGCCAGTACCAGTCACCGAAGAAGAAGCAGACCGCCGCCACCAGTCCGAGCAGCAGGGCGGCCAGTGTCAGCTGGTTCGGGGTGATCGAGGTCCGGTTCGCCGTGAACTTGACCAGACGCGAAGCCAGGGGATCGACGAGCCATACCGTCCACCACGAGTCACGCGGCTTGTAGGTCTGCTCTTGTACGTCAAGAAGCGTGAAGTTGGGCATTCCTGGGGCTCCTGGTGTGGCTCGCGGGGCGGGATACCCCTCGGGAAGAGGTGCGAGGTGGGCACCGTCTTACGGCTGGTCAGGGCGCCTCCCTGCGGCGGAACCGGGGAACCACGACCCGGTCGGTCGGATGGGATGGCGCGGGGGAGTGTGTCAGAAACCGCTTTCGAGGGGGCCGCGGTCGAGGTGGACGGGAGCACGGACACCGAAAGTGCCGTCATCGTCGTAGAAGAACTCCTCACCCTCTTCATACACGTCGTCACAATCTGTGCAGTTCACGTGGGGGATGCCTCTCGGGTAGCGGTGTCACCTGAGAGGGGTGACGCCTCTCCGCCCTGGGCGGTTGTCCAGATCGCGACGTATGTCAGAAAAAGTGATGAACCGATGATGAGCACAGGGTGAACTGTGACGAGAACGCGACTCATCGCAGGTCATGCCTGCCCGACGAGCGTTACGCGAGAATCCGGTCAACGCACGATCGTGTCGGCCGCAGCGGATTCGGTTCACATCAGAGCGCCGACTGTGACTGAGCACACGCGTTCGCACTGTTCAGGGCTACACATTCACACAGATTTCATCTCGACTCGACAACATGACCGTGCCCGAACGCAGGTCACTCCCCCCGGGTGCTGATACTGGACCGGCAGGGCAACTCCCTTAGGCGCCGCGCCACAACCAGCGGGCCCCTCTAAGTGCCGCTTGACCGTCTGGCCCCCTGCCTTCACCTCCTTCGAGCCCGAGGCTGCCCCGTGTCCGTTCCTGCCCTGAACAACGTCACCGACGCCGTCGCGTCACCGGTGACCGCGAAAAGCCGTCGGCGCCCCGACATCGAAGGGCTGCGCGCAGTCGCCGCCCTCCTGATCGCCGTCTACCACATCTGGTTCGGCACGGTCTCGGGTGGCGTCGACGTCTTCCTGCTGCTCACCGGCTTCCTCATCACGGGTTCGCTGGTCCGCGCCATGGAGCGCGACGGCCGCATCGCCTTCGGGGCCTTCTGGACCAAGCTGGTCAAGAGACTGTTCCCCGCGGGCGCGGTCGTGCTGGGCGCCGTCCTGGTGATGGCCTACCTGTTCTTCCCGCGCTCGCAGTGGATGACGGTCATCGACGACGTGCGTGCGGCAGCGCTCTACTACGGGAACTGGCACCTGGCGCTGGGGTCGGTCGACTACATGGCGGAGAGCGCCGCGGCCAGCCCAGTGCAGCACTTCTGGTCCCTGGCCATCCAGGGGCAGTTCTACCTGGTATGGCCGATCCTGATCACCGCCGCCGGCCTGATCGCCGTGTGGCTGGGCGTGCGGATCCGCCATGTCGCGGCGGCCGCCGTGGGAACGGTGTTCGCGGTCTCTTTGGGCTACTCCCTGTGGATCACCTCCACCGAGCCGGTGTGGGCCTACTTCGACACCGGGGCGCGCTTGTGGGAGCTCGCCATGGGCGGCTTGCTCGCCCTGGTGATCCACCGGGTGAAACTTCCGGGCTGGCTGAGCCTCGTGTCCGGCTGGCTCGGGCTGGTCGCGCTGGTCCTGTGCGGGTTCGTGATCGGCGACTCCATCCCCTACCCCGGTTACGCCTCCCTGTGGCCGACCCTGGCCGCGCTGTTGGTCATCCTCGCGGGCGCCGGCAATGTCGAGCCCCACCGCCTGTCCGCGAACCACTTCCTGGGGATGCGCCCCCTGACCTGGCTGGGCGGGCACGCCTACACGCTGTTCCTGTGGCACTGGCCGGTGCTGATCGTCTACTTGGAGCTCACCGAGCGCGTCCGCCCCTCCCTCAGCGGCGGCTTCCTGGTCCTGGGGGCGTCGTTCGCCGCCGCCCTGCTCACCAGCTGGGTGATCGACGGCGGGGTCAACCGGGTGACCCGAAGGCTCCGCACCCCGAGCTGGTCGCTGGCGGCCGGGGTCATCTTCATCATCCCCGTGCTGGTCGGGGGCGCCATGTGGGGCCAGTCCCTCGAACGGGACCGGCAGCTGCGCGCGGAGCTCAGTTCGAACCCCCTCGCCTACCCGGGCGCCGCCGTGCACCTCGACGAGGAGGTCGCCGAGAACCTGCCCGAGCTGCCGGTCTACCCGGACACGAGCACGGCCGCTCGCGACACCATCGACCAGACCGACGAGTGCAACAACGCGACGACCGACGACACCGAAGCCGTGACCTGCGAGTTCGGAAACGTGGGATCCGACTACACGATCGCCCTGGTGGGCAGTTCGCACGTGCGGCACTGGTTCCAGGCGGTCGAGACACTCGCCGACCAGCACGGCTGGCACATGGTCCTCATGACCAAGAACGGCTGCCAGTTCAGCGACCAGGTGCACTACCGCGGCGGCTCCGTGGACGAGGCGTGCGGGACCTGGAACGACAACGTCATGGACGAGCTCACCGAGCTGTCCCCCGACGCCGTGTTCACCCTGGCCTCCCTCACCCCCGGATCCGCGGACGGGGAGGAGCAGATCCCCGAGGGCTTCCTGGAGCGATGGCGGCAGCTGGACGCCATGGGTATCGACACGATCGCGGTCCGGGACACCCCCCGGTTCGACTTCAACGTCGCCGAATGCGTCGACCGCAACTCCCCGGCAGAGTGCTCCGCACCGCGGTCCGATTCCATGGCCCCCGAGGCGCCCTTCAAGAACCTCGCCAACGTCCCGCACAACACGCGTTTCCTCGACATGACCGACTACCTGTGCTCGGACGAGGTCTGCCACGGGGCGATCGGCAACCAGTTGGTCTTCTACGACAACCACCACCTCACCTACGCCTTCTCGCAGTCCCTCGCGGTGGTCATGGAGCCGCACATCCTGGAGGCCACCGGCCACGCCCCCATGGGTGAGCCCACCCTGATGGAGGCGGCCACTGCCCTCCAGAACCAGGAGGCCCATCCCTGAGCCAGCCGGTCCGGCACTGGTCCCTGTGACCGGTGCTCGGCCACACTGCGCTCAGGCCAGATCGCCCCGGTCGGCGCGCTCCAGCAGGCCGTGCAGGCGTTCCACCCAGTCGTTGTGGTCCGCGGGGTGGAAGTGGTTGTGCTCGCCCCAGACCCGGCCCGGCTTGTGGAAGCGGGTGGCCCGCACGTCGGCCAGGGTGCCGAACAGCCCGCTGCCCTCGAAGGCCGCGTTGCCCTGCGCCGCGCCCACCCCGAAGTCCGTGAGGACGAGGGCGGGAACCCTGTTCTCGATCGCTTCGAGCACGGCGGCCGACCCCACCGCGACGAGTCCCCGCGCCCCTTCCAGCTGCGTGGACAGCGCCCCGGAGCGGAAGAGCAGAGCGGATTCGGGGGCACTCCCGGAAGCGGTCAGCGCACGCCATGTGTCCAGATGGCCGCCGGGGGCCTCGCCCTCGTACCCCACGTGCACAACGACCTCCAGTTCAGGCCGGTACCGCGCCACCTCGGACAGGGCGAGGAGGATGCTCTCCCGGCCCCGCTCCGCCTCCGGGACCCCGGGCAGAGCCGCGTACACCACCCGGGTCCTCCGGGTCGGCCCAGCGCCCTCGTGGCGGTCGAGGGGCAGGCTTCCCAGCCCCACCTCGCCCGCGATCCCGAGTTTCTCGCCCAGGGCGGCGTACTCGGAAACCTCCCGGTGGCTGTGCGCCACGAGCAGGTCGACCCGTGAACGGTGGAGCCACGTGCCCTCCGCCGCGGGCACCGCGAGCCCGGGCAGGGCGGACACCGCCACCGGACGGTAGCGGCGGACGATCGACCGCGTCGACCAGGACAGTGCTTCCACGAACGGACCGTCGCAGTTGAGGACCACGACGTCCGGTCGGCGCCGCAGCACGAGCTTGCGGATCTGCCGCCCGGTGAGGACGGGGACGCGCAACCCTGCCTGCCGGGTGCCCTCGGTCTCTGCACGGATCCTGGCCGGTGAGGGCGTGGTCTCGGAGCGGACGACGGCCAGCCCCACGGTGTTCCCGCCGCCGGAGAGGGGGTCGAGCATGGCGACGGACATCCTGACCCGGTCGGCGGAGTCGGCGACCGCGAGAACCGTGATCGGACCGGTCCGGTTCTCGGATCGGCCCCATGAAGGGGTGAGGGACACGAAGCCGTCTCCTTGGCACTCGGGGTGAACCAGCCCAGGCTACCCACGGACGGTAAGCAGACTGGAACCCTCGGGGCCCACGAGAAAGGGTGCAACGCCGGTCGTGCCTCGTGGCGTCCGCACTCTCCTCCCACTACCATCCAAAGTAATCAAATGACTACTTAGGGTTATAAATCTGGGAGTGCTCTGTGCGTGTGACCGCCGTGATCCCCGCACGCGGGGGTTCGAAGGGAATCCCCCTCAAGAACGTGGAGCCGGTCGGCGGCGTCCCCCTCGTCACCCGCGCGGTCCGCGCCTGCGGGGCCGCGCACACCGTGGACGAGACCGTGGTGTCCACGGACCACGAGCAGATCGCGGAGGCCGCCGCCGGCGCGGGCGCCCGCGTGCTGCGGCGCCCCGCGAACCTGGGCGGCGACACCGTCTCCTCCGAAGCCGTCCTCCTGCACACGCTCGACACCCTCGAGGACTCCGACGGGGCGGCTCCGGACGTGATCGTCTTCGTCCAGTGCACGAGCCCGTTCATCAGCCCGGCCGACCTCGACTCCGCCGTCCGGCGCATCCTCGACGGCGACGCCGACAGCGTGTTCTCGGCGACCGTGACACACGCCTTCCTGTGGCGCCCGACCCCGGCCGGCGCCCGCGGGGTCAACCACGAGCACACGCACCGCCCCCGCAGGCAGGACCGGGACCCGCAGTTCCAGGAGACCGGCGCCTTCTACGCCATGCGTTCACAAGGCCTGCGCGCCCACCGCCACCGCTTCTTCGGCAGGATCGCCGCCGAGGCGGTCTCCCCGCTGCACGGCTTCGAGGTGGACGTGCCCGACGACCTGCACCTGGTGCGAGGTCTGGCACCCCTCGCGGACCCGGAAAGGGCACCCATCGACGTGGACGCCGTCGTCACCGACTTCGACGGGGTCCACACCGACGACCGGGCCGCCGTCACCGAGAGCGGCGGGGAGTCCGTGACCGTCAGCAGGTCCGACGGCATGGGGGTCAAACTCCTCCGGGAGGCCGGGGTGCGGGTCCTGATCCTGTCCACCGAGGAGAACCCGGTCGTGTGCGCCCGGGCCGACAAGCTCAAGACCCCGGTCCTGCACGGGCTGTCCGACAAACGGACGGCCCTGGCTGAGTGGCTGGCCGAGGAGAACCTCGACCCGGCACGTGTGGCCTACGTGGGCAATGACGTCAACGATCTGGGATGCCTGTCCCTGGTCGGTTGGCCGGTGGCCGTTCCCGGCTCGCACCCAGAGGTCCTGGCCGCGGCACGCGTGGTCCTGAACCGAGAGGGCGGCGACGGCGCGGTCCGAGAACTCTGTGAACGTGTACTCAAGGCCCGGAAGGGAACACGATGACCTCTGTCGTCGAACGCACCAGCACTCCACCGCACCTGAGGACCGAGATCACGCCCGTGCCGATCGGCGAGCACCTGGTGGGCCCCGGCCAACCCGTGTACGTCATCGGGGAGATCGGCATCAACCACAACGGTGACATCGGGATCGCCAAGAAGCTGATCGACGCGGCCGCCGAGGCCGGCTGCCAGGCGGTGAAATTCCAGAAGCGCACCCCGGAGATCTGCGTCCCGCTGGAACAGCAGCAGCGCATGCGCCAGACGCCGTGGGGCGAGATGACCTACCTGGACTACAAGCACAGGGTGGAGCTCGGCCGCGACGAGTACACCGAGATCACCAAGTACTGCGCCGAGCTGGGGCTGGACTGGTTCGCCTCACCCTGGGACGTCCCGTCGGTGGAGTTCCTGGAGGAGATGGCGGTGCCCGCCCACAAGGTGGCCTCGGCCTCCGTCACCGACCTCGAACTGCTCCGCGCCCTGGCCGGGACCGGCAAACCGATCCTGACTCTCGACCGGCATGTCCACACTGGAGGAGATCGACGCCGCGGTCACCGTTCTGGGGGCGCGGCAACTCGTCATCATGCACTCCACCTCGACGTACCCGATGCCGCCGGAGGAGGGGAACCTGCGGACCATCGAGACCCTGCGCGAGCGCTACCGCGTCCCGGTGGGCTATTCGGGCCACGAGCGGGGACTGCAGATCTCGGTGGCGGCCGCCGCGCTGGGTGCGGTCACGGTGGAACGGCACATCACCCTGGACCGCACCATGTGGGGCTCGGACCACTCGGCGTCCCTGGAGCCCAACGGCCTGAACAACCTGGTCCGCGACATCCGGGTGGTCCAGGACGCCCTGGGCGACGGCGTCAAGCGCGTCTTCCCCGGCGAGGAGGAGCCCCGCAAGCGCCTCCGCCGCACCACTGTCTGACCACCCGGCCCCACAAGGAGAGTGACCGGCGAGACGGCTTCGCCGGTCACTCTCCGAATTCATACTGCCACCCTCCATGGAGGACGCATGCCATCCCTGTCCGTGATCATTCCGGCCAAGGACGTGGAACCCTACATCGGCGACACACTGAACAGCCTGGTCCGCAACGACCGTCCCGACTTCGAGTACATCGTCGTCAACGACGGCTCCTCCGACCGGACCCCCGAGATCGTGGACGCGTTCCGCCAGCGCCTGCCCAACCTGCGCATCCTGCACAACGAACACCCGACCGGGCTCTCGGCCGCGCGCAACCAAGGGCTCCAGGAATCCTCCGGTCGCTACATCACCTACCTCGACGGTGACGACTGGTTGGCCCCGGGCTACCTGCCCAAGGCCGTGGACGCCACCGCCGAGCTGGGTGTCGACTTCGCAAGAACCGACCTGGTCGAGGTCTACCCCGAACACCGCGTCCAGGTCGTGGTCCCGGAAGGGCGGACCAACCGGCCGCTCGACCCCCGGACCGGCATCCTGCCGAACTACACCAGGAGTGCGGTGGACCACCCCTACGCGTGCACCGGTATCTACTCACGCCACCTGGTCGACCAGGGCCTACTCACCTTCGACACCAACCTCTTGACCTGTGAGGACCGCCCTTGGATCTGGCGTCTGCACCTCAACGCCAAGTCCTACGCCAGGCTCCCCATGCTCGGCGTCTTCTACCGACGCGAGGTTCCCGGATCGCTCACCCAAGTCGGAGACCGGCGCCAACTGCACTTCTTCGACGCCTTCGACCAGGTCGTGGACATGGTGAGCACGGACCGCGACGCACACCGCTACCTTCCCAAGGCCCTGCACACCTACTGCAAGATCATGCACCGCCACATCAACCGCAAGCAGAGGCTCTCCCCCACCTTGCAGCGCACCCTCATCGACCGGGCCGCCGCCACCCTGCGGAGGCTGCCCCCGGCCCTCCTCGACGTTGTGCTCCGTGAGCTCAGCAGCAAGGAGGAGCAGCGGTTGCGCGAACTGCACGCCTCGCGGGCACCCCGCGGGGAGCGCGCGTAACCACCGCATACGGACAGCGGACCACGTGCCCGGACGACCACTCAGCAGTGCCTCTTCGAAGCCCAGGATTGGTACCCACCACATGACCCAGATCTTCGTCGCATCCCGCGTCTTCGGCCTGATGAGCCTGACCGCCGCCATCGACTCCGGGCTGTTCGGCAATGAGCGCCGCGTCCTCCTGGTGGTGGACAACGCCGAAATCCCCGAGATCGCCCCGTCCCTGACCGAGGCACCGGGCTTCGCGACCCTGAGCGAACGGTTCCACGAGGTCGTCTCCTACAACGCGCTCATCTGGCCGCACCACCCGAAGCGGTGGAGCGCCCGCGAGGACGACCGCACCCTGTTCCGCGGGCTTCTGGGGTCCCACCTGGCCTTGGGGGGCCAGGCCCCGGAACTCGTGGTGGAAGCCATCCAAGGCGAACCGTCCAAGGGGCTCATCGAGATCTTCGACGACGCCCGCCTGACCGTCATCTCCGACGGACTTGCCAGCTACAGCCCCACCCGCGACCCACTGAACCGTGAGACGAGCACGCGGTTCGAACGGGTCGTCCACCTGGACCTCCTGCCCGGGATCAGCCCGATGGTGCTCTCCGAGGCAGAGGTGGAGTACACGCCCGTCGGCGCCGAGGCCTTCCGCACCGTCGCGCTGGAGGTCGCCAAGTCCGTCCCGGACCGCCTCGACGCCGCTGCCCCAGAAAGCAGCCCGGCGACCGCGCTCATCGTCGGCCAGTACCTCGCGGCGCTGAACCTGCTCAGCGCCACAGAGGAGACCGAGATCTGTGTGCGAGCCCTCTACGCCTGCGCCCGAGCGGGCCACCGCACCGTCGCCTTCAAAGGCCATCCGATGAACGCCGAAGGGATGGCGCCCGCCATGCGAGCGGCCGCGGAGCGCGCGGGCGTCAGGCTGACACTCCTCGACGCCTCCGTTCCGGTCGAGGCCTGGTACGCCACGAACCCGCCCGAGCTGGTCGTCGGCGCCTTCTCCACCTCGCTCAGCACGGCAAGCCAGCTGTACGGCATCCCGGTGGCCACGGTGGGCAACGGCCTCCTCCTGGAGCGGCTGTCCCCGTACGAGAACTCCAACCGGATACCGCTGGTCATCGCGGACACCACGATGCCGAGGCTGCTGAGTTCTGGAGAGATCCAGGCCCCGGCGATCCCCGAGGCGAGCCGCCGCGAGGAACTGGAACCCCTCATCCGGGCCGTGGCCTACTGCATGCAGGCCAGCGTCCACCCCCACCTGAGGGAGGCGGCCGAGACCTACCTGAGGTCCTGTGACAGCACGGCGGACCGCTACTTCAAGCGCAAACGGCTCTGGGCGCTCAACCTCCCGTGCCCGGGGGCCCCGGCCGGCAAGCAGCCGAAGCCCCCCATGGCCCCGCCGCGTCAGAGCTTCGCCCGGAGGGCCCTGCGCAGTCTGCGGCGCAGGTCGCGTGTCCTGCGCCGCAGGCTGCCGGCCCCCTTCACCACCTGAAGCGGGAGGGTCAGCTTGGCGAAGTAGCGTGATCTGACCCGGCGCCGGGCCGGCCCGGCGAGCGGGTCGGGGCGGGTGGGCAACCCGCCCCCACGCCCCCGCTCCACGAGGGAGTCGAGCACGTCGATCCAGTCGTTGTCCTGGGGACGGTGGAAGTAGTTCCGTTCGGTCCACTCCGGGAACGGCCGGTGGAAGCAGGCCGCCCGGAGATCGTCCAGCGTGCAGAAGGTCCCGCTGCCCTCGAACACCGTGTTGATCATCTTGCCGCTGATCCCGAAATCGGTCAGCACGGCGATGGGCACGTCGAGCGCGACCGCCTCCAGCGCGGCGGTGGAGCTGACCGTCACAAGACCGACTGAGGACTCCAGGTGGTCCGCCATCGCCCCGGTCCGGAACTGTACGGCCGCATCGGCGGCGACGCGACCGCTCCGCACGAGTCCGTGCCACAGCGCCTGGTAGTGATGACGCTCGGCGTGGGTCTGCGCTTCACCCTCCAGGCCGCGGAGCTTGACCACCACTTCGAGGTCCGGGCGCTTCTCCGCCAGGTCCGCGAGCGCCACCAGGATCTGTTCCCGGTGCTCCTTCTGCCCAGGAACCGTGGCCTGCGCCGCGAAGACGACCTTGTCCGGCACCGCCGCCCGCGGCCGCGGATCGGGGAGGAACGGCAGCCGGGCCAGGCCCACCTCGCCCCCGAGGCCGAGCCGCTCCCCCAACTCCTTGAAGTCGGTGACCTCCCTGCGGCTGTGCAGGACGAAGAGGTCGATCCGGGCCCGGTTCTGCCAAGCCATGTCCGTCGCCGGAATGGAGATGCCCGGCATCGCGGCCACCAGCACCGGCCGGGGGCCGCCCTTGGCACCGAGGATGAGGTGCGCGAGCAGGTCGGCGACCGGGCCGGTGCAGTTGAGCATCACCACGTCGGGGCGCGTCCGCCGGACCAGCTCACGCACGCCCAACGCCGACTTGACCGTCCATGCACGGTCGGCGCTCCGCGTGCCGTCCAAGGCCGCGCGGGCTTGGTCCGCCGAGGGCATGAGGGGCGTACGCACACCGACGTGCTCCACCGCGAACCGGTCCGGCGGCAGGACGTCGGTCATGGCCGCGGAAAGCTTCACGTAGGAGTCGGAGTCGGCGACGGCCAGGACCCGCGTCCGGGTCTGCTGCTCAGTTCCCCTCACCGCTCACCGCCTCGAATTCCACGCTGGCGGACAGGTCAGCACGGAGGGTGGGGCGGGCCCGTTTGGTCCACCAGTGCTCCGGGAGGCTCACGGCCTGGATGTCCGCCCCTTTGGCGAGGGTGCGCAGGGACACCAGCGCCGTGGAGGGCGGCGCCATGACGGTGTGTTCGGGACCGAGCCCCCGGAGGGAGAGTTCCACGGGAATGGCCGGGCGGATCACCCGGATGCGGGGGTGTCTGTCGAGGAAGCTGAGCACCTCTGAATCCTCTCTGCGGTGCGGATAGTAGGCGAGCGGTCCAGTCTGGGACTGCCCGTCGAGCCAGGTCAGGTAGTTCGACCGGTGGACCAGTCCGTCGGCGACCAGGGCCGTGCCGAGCACGATCCGGCGCTCACTCGGGACGGCTTGGTCGGGCAGCGAGCGCAGCATGCCGAACCCGTGGCGGACGATGCGCACTCCCATCGCTTCGGCCCTCGCGGCCAGCGCCGGGTCCATGGGCAGCATGGTGAAGACGGAGAGCCTGCCCCAACGGGCCGCTTGGCGCAGCCGTAGCGCCACCGCGGCACCGAGCACGGCGCGGAGGGGGCTCTTCCTGGCGCGGGCACGCAACAAGGGCCGGGGAACGACGGAGCTGAGCAGACGGATCAGGTGCCAGGTGGCCAATCCGTCGTCGACGACAACGATCCGGCACCGCGGCGCGGCGAGCAGGGCGCGCTGCACCTGGCCGGAGAAGACGTCGCCGATCGCCCACACGCCGTCAGCCGTGGCCGGGGCTTCGGGCACCCGGGCAGGACTGGTGAGCGCGGTGTTCGCGGGGAAGAGACGACGCAGCTCCGCGGCGGTCTCCGCGAGGCCTCGGGCCCCGGGACGGAGGAGGATCTGGCCGGCCTCGAAGAGCTGGCCCGAGGCGTACGCCTCAGCGACGGACAGGAGCTGCAAGGGCGATTCGACCCAGGCGGTGCCCGTTGACGCCGCGGACACTGGCCCGCGCAAGGAAGGTGTGTGGTTCACGGCGCCGTTTCCTCCGTCGGACCGGTGGCGGACACCCATAGATTACACACGAAGAGTAGTTATTCATGGACTATAAGTAACAGTCCGGCGCGCCCCAGGAAACGGCGACGGCGGCCGCCCTCGGGGCGGCCGCCGGGTAACGCGGAGCGGGTGCGGGCTACTCGCCCTTCCACACGGGGGCACGCTTCTCGGCGAAGGCCACCGCCCCCTCCATGGCGTCGTGACTGACGAACACCGGGCCCGCCAGCTCGTTCTGCTTCTCCCACATCTGGTCGGTGGACCAGTCGTCCGAGGCTTGGAAGATCTCCTTGGAGACGTTCACGGCCAGCGGACCGTTCGGGGTGATGCGGGCCGCGAGGGACTTGGCACCCTCCAGGGCACCGCCGCTCTCGGTGACCTGGTTGACCAGGCCGAGGTCCGCCAGCCGCTTGGCGTCGACGAAGTCACCGGTGAGGGCGAACTCCATCGCAACGTTGCGCGGGATGCGGTTCTGCAGGCGCAGCAGGCCACCGGCACCGGCCACCAGACCGCGCTTGACCTCGGGGATGCCGAACTTGGCGTCGTCCGCGGCCACGACCAGGTCGCAGGCGAGCACGGCCTCGAAACCACCGGCGAGGGCGTAACCCTCGACCGCGGCGATGAGCGGCTTCTTCGGGCCCCGCTCGGCGAAACCGCCGAATCCGCGACCCTCGACCACCGGGACCTCGCCCTTCATGAAGGCCTTCAGGTCCATCCCGGCGCAGAAAGTGCCGCCGGCGCCGGTGATGATCGCGGCGGTGACGTCCTTGCGGGCGTCGACGTCGTCGAGCGCCTCGGCGATCTGGGCGGCGACCGCGGCGTTGACCGCGTTCTTGGCCTTGGGGCGGTTGATCGTGATGACGGCGATGCCGTCCTCAGACGTGTAGAGAACCTCGTCGGACACGGTGTCCTCCTATTTCGGGGGCATGCGCAGGGCGCCGTCGATACGGACGACCTCGCCGTTGACGTAGGTGACTTCGAGGAGGGTCCGGGCGAGCTTGCCGAACTCCTCGGCGGTGCCGAGGCGCTTGGGGAAGGGCACCGGGGCCGCGAGCTTGTCCTTGAACTCCTGGGAACCCGGACCGTCGCCGTAGATGGGCGTCTCCAGGATGCCGGGGGCAATGGTGTTCACGGTGACGCCGACGGCGGCGAGGTCGCGCGCGGCCGGCAGGGTCATGCCGATCACGCCGCCCTTGGAGGACGAGTAGGCGATCTGACCGATCTGGCCCTCGATACCGGCGAGGGAGGCGGTGTTGAGGATGGAGCCGCGCTCGCCGTCCTCGTTGACCGGCTCGGTCTTGGCGATCTCGGCCGCCGACAGGCGGAGCACGTTGAACGTACCGATCAGGTTGACCTGGATGACCTTCTGGTAGCTGTCCAGGTCGTGGGGGTTGCCGTGCCGGTCCACCGTGCGGGTGGCCCAGCCGATGCCGGCGCAGGAGACCGCCACGCGGAAGGGCTTGCCGGTGTCCGCGGCCGCCTGCACCGCTGTCTTGACCTGGTCCTCCTGGGAGACGTCGGTGGAGACGAAGACGCCACCGATCTCCTTCGCGACGGCCTCGCCGCGCTCGGCGTTGAGGTCGGCGATGACGACGGTGGCACCGGCGGAGGCGAGTTCCTTGGCGGTGGCCTCGCCGAGGCCACTCGCGCCGCCCGTAACGAGGGCGGAGATTCCGTTGAGATCCATGTGCCGCACTCTACAGAGGATGTGACCCACGCACTAGAACCGGGTTCGGTTAATCGCGGGTAATACCGTGACCAGCCTCGTTGAACAGGCCCCGAGCGGGTATGGGCAAGGAGCCCCACTCTGTCGTCACGGAGCGCTACGTTCCTGTCATGCGAAGAACAGCGACACTAGAGTGGGCTCAGGAATCGACCCAGGAGGATTCGATGGCCGAGCCGCTCCCCGAATGGTTCCTCACCCCGCCCGGGGGCTGGACCGCCGACCACATGGACCAACTTCCTCCGGGCGCCCCCCGGATGGAGCTCATCGACGGAGCGCTCGTCTTACTTTCCCCCCAGACCAAGTTCCACTCACGCGTCATGATGCACCTGGCGCACGAGCTCGAGGACCTGGCCCCTAAGAACATCGACGTCCTGGCCGAGATGACCATGAAGCTGGGAAAGTACCAGCGCCCGGAACCCGACATCGTCGTCTACACGTTCGAGGAAGGTGCTGACGACCACCTCGACTGGTACCGGGCTACCCATGTTCCGCCCGAAGACGTTCTCATCGCCATCGAAATCGTCTCCCAGGAGTCCCAGGACCGGGACCGGACAACAAAACCGATGAAGTACGCGGCCGCCGGTATCCCGCACTTCTGGCGGATCGAACCCGAGGACAACGGACCCGCGATCCACGTATACGAACTGGACGGGACCAAGGAGCCCCGCTATGTCCCGACCGCCATCGCCCGGGAAAGGCTCAAACTGGACGTGCCCTTCCCGATCGACATCGACGTGAAGGCCCTGACCGGTCGCCACTGACCCTCACCACCGGCCCCGGCCCAGTCGCTGTTGGCGTCGGCGCTGCCGCCCCCTCGGCAGCGCCTCCCTCGCCAGGTCGGCCGCGCCGATCATCCCTGCCTCGTTGCCCAGAGCGGCGGCCACCACCCTCGCCTCCGGACGGTAGCCCCGGCCGGTCAGCCCTTTCTCGAACGCGCTCCGCGCCGGGCCCAGCAGCAGCTCACCCACCTCCGAGACCCCTCCCCCGACGATGAAGAGCTCGGGGTCGAAGGCGGCCGCCAGGTTGGCCAGGCCCACTCCCAGCCAGCCGCCCGCCTCCTCCAACAGCTCCCGGCAGGCCCGGTCTCCCTTGTGGGCCAGTTCGCTCACCAGCGGGCCGGTGATCAGCCGCGGGTCGCCGCCCACCGCCTGGCTCAGCGCCTCCGCCACCGGCGACTCCGCGACCACCAGCTCCCGGGCGTCGCGGGTGAGCGCGTTGCCGCTGGCGTACTGCTCCCAGCAGCCCCGGTTGCCGCACTCGCAGCGGTGGCCCCCGGGGACCACCGTCATGTGCCCGAACTCCCCCGCGAGCCCGTACCGGCCGCGGCGCAGCAAGCCGTCCTGCACGATCGCGCCGCCGATCCCGGTGCCCAGGTTGACGACCAGCACGTCGTCCACGCCGCGCCCGGCGCCCGCGCACACTTCGGCCCAGGCGGCGGCGTTGGCGTCGTTCTCCACCACCACGGGCAGGCCCAGGCGCACGGACAGCGCGTCCCTGAGCGGCTCCTCCCGCCAGGACAGGTGCGGGGAGAACAGCACGTTGGCCCGCCGTTCGTCGACGAATCCGGCGGCTCCCACCCCGACCGCGCGCACCGTGTACTCCTGGCGCAGGTCGGACACGACCGACACGATGGTGTCTTCCACCACCGAGGGGCTCTTGCTCCGCTCCGGCGTCTCGGCTCGCAGGCGCGCCAGCACCCGGCCGCCCGCCGTGATCACGGCCGCCGCGACCTTAGTCCCGCCGATGTCCACGCCGACCGTCAAGGAGTGCCCGTACCGCACGTCCGTCACCATGTCCGCTCTCCTCTTCCGCCCCACCCAACGGGCCTCAAGGCGTCCGAGCCTATGCAGGACGCGTCAGGGGCCCGCCCCACCACACCGCACACACGAAAACGCGCACCCGGGCCACTCTGTGCCCGGATGCGCGGAAAATCCCGCAGAACCCTCAGAAACCCCTAGCCGAGAGCCGAGCGGACCACCCCGGCGAGGCTCTCGGCCACGGCGGTGGCCTGCTCCTGCTCGGGGGCCTCCACCATGACGCGGACCTTCGGCTCGGTCCCGCTGGGCCGGATCAGGACCCGCCCGGTCTCGCCCAGCTCGGCCTCGGCCGAGCGCACCGCTTCGCCCAGCTCCTCGGAGTCGTCGGCACGGGCCTTGTCGACGTCGGGGACGTTGATCAGGACCTGCGGAAGGCGGGTCATGACCTTGGCCAGCTCGGCCAGGCCCTGTTTGCGGTGAGCCATGGCGGCCAGCAGGTGCAGACCGGTCAGTAGGCCGTCACCGGTGGTGGCGTGGTCGAGCAGGATCACGTGCCCGGACTGCTCACCGCCCAGGCCGAACCCGCCGCTCTTCATCTCCTCCAGCACGTACCGGTCGCCCACCGCGGTCTCCACCACGGAGATCCCCTCGCGGGCCATCGCCAGCTTCAGCCCCAGGTTGGACATGACCGTCACCACGAGGGTGTCCTCGGTCAGGCGCCCGGCCTCCTTGGCCTCGGTCGCCAGGATCGCGAGGATCTGGTCGCCGTCCACGACGTTGCCCTCGGAATCCACCGCGAGGCAGCGGTCGGCGTCGCCGTCGTTGGCGATTCCGGCGTCGGCACCGTGCAGGCGCACCGCCTCCTGGAGGGCGCTCAGGCTCGTGGACCCGCAGCCCTGGTTGATGTTGTGGCCGTCGGGCGCGTCCCCGATGGCGATCACCTCGGCGCCCGCCCGGCGCAGCGCCTCCGGGGCCACGGTGGCGGCCGCGCCGTTGGCGCAGTCCATCACCACCTTGAGCCCCTTCAGGCCGTGCGGCAGGGAGTCCAGGACGTGCCGGGTGTAGAGCTCGGCGCCCTCGTGGGAGTCGGTCACCCGGCCGACCGCGTCGCCGACTGCCGGGTTCGAGGGCACGTCGAGCATGCCCTCGATCTCCTCCTCCAGGGAGTCCTCGAGCTTCTGCCCGCCCTTGGCGAAGAACTTGATGCCGTTGTCCGGGGCCGGGTTGTGGCTCGCGGAGAGCATCACGCCGAAATCGGCCTCTAGGGCGCCGGTCAGGTAGGCCACGGCGGGGGTCGGGAGCACACCGACCCGGACCACGTCCACACCGGTGCTCGCCAGGCCCGCGACGACCGCGGCCTCCAGGAACTCGCCGGACGCGCGGGGGTCGCGACCCACCACCGCCAGCGGGCGCCGCTCCTCGTACTTGCCCGTCAGCACCCTCGCCGCCGCGATGGACAGGTCGAGGGCGAGCGAAGCGGTCAGGTCGCGACCCGCGAGACCACGTACGCCGTCTGTTCCGAACAGCCGAGCCACAGGCGACAGCCCCTTTCAGAAGCGGCGCCGGGTTACGGCGCCGGTGAAGTTCAGCGTGGCGGAGAGAGCCACCGGAAAAAGCAAAAACCCGTACGCCGCCCCCGGGTGCGGGGACGACGTACGGGCGAGAACTCAGCCGAGCAGGTGCCGGCGGACGAGCATTAGCGCTTGGAGAACTGCGGAGCCTTGCGCGCCTTCTTGAGACCGGCCTTCTTCCGCTCGACCTCGCGGTCGTCACGGGTGAGGAAACCGGCCTTCTTCAGCGTCGGGCGGTTGTTCTCCACGTCCAGGGAGGCGAGCGCACGGGCGATGCCGTGCCGCAGCGCGCCGGCCTGGCCGCTGGGGCCGCCGCCGTCCAGTCGGGCGAAGACGTCGTAGGCGCCGTCGAACCCGAGCGAGACGAGGGGGTCCTTGATGGTCTGCTGGTGGACCTTGTCCGGGAAGTAGTCCTCGAGCGGCTTGCCGTTGACCTTCCACTCACCCGCGCCAGGGGTGATACGGACTCGGGCGACAGCCTTCTTGCGCCGACCGGTGCCGGCGCTGGGGCCGGACGCGGTGGGGACGTAGGCGGCGGTCGTCTCGTCCGACTCGCTGGTGAACTCCGAGGGGAACTCCTCGGGGTTTTCAGCAAAGTCCTGCGCGACGTCTTCGATGCCGGTGGGCTCGACCACGGTTATCCTCGTGCTTCCTGTAAAAGTCTGCGAACGCCTAGGCGGGCTGCTCGATCTTGGTGATTTCGAACGGAACCGGCTGCTGGGCCTGGTGCGGGTGCTCCGGGCCGGCGTACACCTTGAGCTTCTTGGCCATCTGACGGCCGAGGGAACCCTTGGGCAGCATCCCCTTGATGGCCTTCTCGACGGCCCGCTCGGGGTTCTTCTCCAGCAGGTCGGCGTACGAGATCGAACGCAGACCGCCGGGGTAGCCGGAGTGCCGGTAGGCGCGCTTCTGCTCGAGCTTCTTGCCGGTCAGCGCAACCTTGTCGGCGTTCACGACGATCACGAAGTCGCCGGTGTCGATGTGGGGCGCGTAGTAGGCCTTGTGCTTACCCCGAAGCAGCGTGGCAACCTGGCTCGCCATACGCCCGAGCACGAGATCGGTAGCGTCGACAACGTGCCACTGACGCTGGACATCGCTAGGTTTGGGGCTGTATGTGCGCACGATCGTTTGCCTTCGCTCTTCAGTCGGCTGCCCCATCCCGAACGGGATGGTGGACTCGTATTACAAAACACCCCTACGGGTGCGGGGCCGGAAACAGACCCCGCGGGTGCGGATCTGTTACTTGGCCGGATGTCCCATGTCCAATCAGGACAACCCGGTCGTGAGTGCGCAGACGATGGTGCGTGGATCGGCACCCAGCTTCGGGAGTTTGGGGCCCACGGCAACTCAACGCACAACGACGAAATATCCTACCCGTCCATCCTGACGCAGGTCAAAACGAGCGACAGGCGGGACCGGCGGGATCGTCTGGCGGGAAAGCGCCGGGACGGGTTCACATCCGTGACCTCTCCGCCTTTTATTATGCCTGCAGTCAGGAGTGCTTCGTCCTTCCCCCGCCCGCACGTTGGCTACCCTTGCACCGAAAGACCCGTCTTCACCCGCTACCACGGGCGTTGACGTCCACCTTGGAGACGCCCGTCACGGTCACCGAACCGGCGGCGGACGCTGGCAGCGCGGATCAGGCCACGGCCCGGAGAGCCGCGGTCCAGTCCCACCCTCAGAGCCTTCGGAGACTCCCATCAGCACCCATCCGAACCCGCCTCAGTACGGCCCAGACGGACGGCCTCTCCACCCGGAGGCCGGCGACGGCCAGGACCTGCTCGGCTCATCACCCTCCCAGCCCGAGGGCCAGCCTCCCACAGCGGGCCCGCAGCAGGCGCCCGGCGCGCCCGTGGACGGATCCGCGGCCCAGCGCCCCCCGCACCCTGGCGGCCCCGGCCCGCAGCCGCCGCAGGGCTCCGCCCCTCCCGGACAGCACCCCCGGAACCCGCCACCGGGCCCGCAGGGCGGTCAGGGCGGACCCCACCCCCCTAACGGACCCCACCCCCCTAGCGGCCCGCAGCCCCCTAGCGGCCCGCAGCTTCCGCCGAACACCCGCCCCAGCGGCCCGCAGGCGCCCCAGCCGCCGAGCGGCACCACGCAGGGCGGCCCCCTGCCCGGTCGCCCTGGCGGCCCGTCCGGTGCCCCTGGGCCCCCCGGCGGACCCGGCGGACCCCACCCCGGCATGGGACATGTCACCCAGAGCGGTCCGCACGTCCCTCCCGGCGCACCCCAGCCTGGCCAGACCCCTCCCTCCGGCCCCCCGAACCCCGGCGGTCCGCAGGGCGCTCCCGCCCCGCAGCCCCCGCAGGGACGCCCGCCCCAGGCTCCCCCCGGACCCCCCGGACCCCCCGGACCCCCGGGTCAGCCCGGCCCGCAGGGACAGCCGGGCCAGCCCGGACCCCCCGCTGTGGGGGCCCCTGGAGGCCCCGGCGGGCCCTCTGGCGGCCAGCCGCCCATGAACCAGCAAGGGCCTCCCCCGCCCAACGCCCTTCCCCCCGGCGGGCCCTCTGGCGGCCAGCCGCCCATGAACCAGCAAGGGCCTCCCCCGCCCAACGCCCTTCCCCCCGGAATGCCCGGCGGCCCCGGAATGCCCGGCGGCCCCGGAATGCCGCCGAACGGCCCCCCGCCCCCGCCCGGGAACTCCGGCGGCCCTCCACCCCACGGCGGCCCGCCCAACACCCAGCACGGCCACCCGGCGCCCCCACCGCCGCCTCAGGAGGAGCCCGTCTTCCCCGCTGAGGCGATGGGCTCGACCCAGAACCTGCGGGCGGTTCCCGGCCCCGGCGCGAGCGCCGGTGAGCGCCCGCTGTACCGGGACGAGGTACCTGAGGACGCCGGAGCCGACACCGCGCAGTTCGAGGTCACGGGTGTCCAGGACTACGACGATTACGACGACTACGGGGACTACGACGACCCTTATCCCCCGCAGAACTCCAAGAAGCGCACCATCCTGATGGGTTCGCTCTTCACCGCCCTGCTGGTGGTGGCGGGCGGCGGCGCCTTCTTCTTCGCCAGCGGCGGCCTCGCCGACGGCGGCGCCAACGCCTCCACCGTCGGGGACGAGAGCGACGATCCGGGCGAACTGGCTCCGGACAGCCTGTTTCCCGAGCAGATCGACGTCGAGGGGCAGGGCTCGTTCAGCCGCGTGGCCGTCGACGACATCGAGGACTGCGCTGCGGGCACACACGGCGACTACGGGCAGGTCCTCACCGACAACGACTGCCGTCAGATGGTCCGCGCCTCGTACCTGAGCGAGGACGAGAACCACGCCGTGACCGTGGGTGTGGCGGCCATGCCCAGCGACTCCGAGGCCGAGGAGGCTATGGGAGCACAGGACCTGGTCGCCGCGCAGTGGTTCGCCGGCCTGCCCGGGGAAGAGGGGACCGCCGCCGAACGGCTCGGCTACTCCGGCGGCCACGGAAGCAGCGGCCAGTGGGGCCGCTACCTCCTCTTCTCCCTCTCCGCCAACAGCGACGGCAGCGGGGACGAAGCTGAAGACGGCGAAGAGGCCGACGCCACCGAGCTGCGCGACATCGGTGACGGCTTCATCGACTCCGCATACGACGCGCTCGCCGACGACCGCGCCTGAGGCGGAGCACCCGCTCCACCCGCACACGCGAGGGACCGGAAGGGCGCCCGGATCGGAATCCGGGCGCCCTTCCGGCTGTGCCGGGTCAGAACCGATACCTCTGCCGGCTCAGTCCCGGTGGCCCTGGCACGGTAGCTCGCGTACTCGGCGGGTGAGGGAGGCGCGCTCCGCCAGTTCCCCGTCGGCCGGGTAGCGCACCTCCTCCAGGCTCAGCCCCTGCGGACCGACCACGTGCACCGACGAGTCGCGCACCGCGGCCCCTAGGACCCTCCCCGGCCACTCGACCTCGCGTCGCCCGTCCCCCACCGCCAAGAGGGCACCCACAAGGGCGCGCACCATGTTGTGGCAGAACGCGTCGGCCTGGATGGTGCCGGCGAGAAGGAACTCTTCCTCCCGGACCCACTCCAGCCGCAGCAGCTCCCGGATGGTGGTGGCACCCTCGCGCTTCTTGCAGAAGGCCGCGAAGTCGTGCTCCCCCACCAGCAGCCGCGCGGCCCCGTTCATCCGGTCCACGTCCAGCGGGTTTCGGTGCCACAGCACGTCCCTGCGGCGCAGCGGGTCCACACCGTAGGGAGCGTCGCTGACCCGGTACACGTAACGCCGGAACAGCGGCGAGAAGCGCGCGTCGAACCCGGGCGGGGCCAACCGGACACCGTTGACCCGGACGTCCTTCGGCAGCACCCCGGCCAGTCTCCGCAGAACCCGCTCCCCCTCGCTCTCCCAGGTCGTGAGCGGAACGTCGACCTGGGCGACCTGGCCTCGGGCGTGTACCCCCGCGTCGGTGCGCCCGGCGCACGTGACGGCGGCCTCCGGCAGCCGCAGCACCTTCGCCAGGGCCGACTCCAGCTCGCCCTGCACGGTGCGCCGAGCGGGCTGCCTGGCCCACCCGGAGAAGTCGGTGCCGTCGTAGGCGATGTCCAGCCGCAGCCGGACCGTTGTTTCCTTGTCGTCCATCCCCACCCCGATCAGTACCCCGGACGCGGCAGCGACGGGGCCGTCAAAAACAAAGTGCCCGACCCCCGCAAGGGTCGGGCACTCCTCGAGCGTGTCACCCGGGCCGCGGCCCGAGCATGATCCGCCCTACTTGTTCTCGGCGCTCTCCTCGGCGGCCTCGGGGGCCTCCGTGGCGGTCTCCTCGGCCTTGGCCTCAGTGGACTCCTCGGCCTTGGCCTCAGTGGACTCCTCGGCCGGAGCCGCGGCAGCGGCGGCCGGAGCGGCGGGGGCGCTCATCGCCTCGACCAGCTCGATGATCGCCATCGGGGCGTTGTCGCCCTTGCGCGGACCGATCTTGGTGATCCGGGTGTAGCCACCGGGACGGTTCTCGAACCGCGGACCGATCTCGGTGAAGAGCTCGTGCACGACGGCCTTGTCCGTGATCTTGGTCAGCACCTGGCGACGGGCGTGCAGGTCGCCCCGCTTGCCGAGCGTGATGAGCTTCTCGGCGTACGGACGCAGGCGCTTGGCCTTGGCCTCCGTGGTGCGGATGCGGCCGTGCTCGAACAGCGAGGTGGCCAGGTTCGCCAGCATGTGCCGCTGGTGAGCGGGCCCGGAACCCAGACGGGCGCCCTTAGTAGGCGTGGGCATGGTGTCGTTCTCCTAGTGATGCGGTCCACGGCCACACTCGGCCGGAGACCTTTGGGCGACGAAGGTCTAGTACTGCTCCGTCTCGACGAAGGACTCGCCCTCGTCGTCCTCGGAGCCGAAGGAGTCGGCCGCGGTGCTGGGGTCGAATCCGGGCGGGGAGTCCTTCAGGGACAGGCCCATGTCGATGAGCTTCTGCTTGACCTCATCGATGGACTTGGCACCGAAGTTGCGGATGTCCAACAGGTCCTGCTCGGATCGGGCCACCAGCTCGCCAACGCTGTGGATGCCCTCACGCTTGAGGCAGTTGTAGGACCGGACCGTCAGGTTGAGGTCCTCGATCGGCAGCGCCAGGTCCGCCGCGAGCGCGGCGTCCGTCGGCGACGGGCCCATGTCGATGCCCTCGGCGTCGACGTTGAGCTCACGCGCCAGACCGAACAGCTCGACCAGGGTCTTGCCCGCGCTGGCCACGGCGTCACGGGGACGGATGGCCGGCTTGGTCTCGATGTCGACGATCAGGCGGTCGAAGTCGGTGCGCTGCTCGACTCGGGTGGCCTCGACCTTGTAGGTCACACGCAGTACCGGGGAGTAGATGGAGTCGATCGGGATCCGACCGATCTCCTGCCCCTGCTGCTTGTTCTGCGTCGCCGAGACGTAACCGCGGCCGCGCTCGACCGTCAGCTCCATCTCCAGCTTGCCCTTGCCGTTCAGCGTGGCGAGGTGAAGGTCGGGGTTGTGCACCTCGACACCGGCCGGCGGAGCGATGTCCGCGGCGGTCACCACACCGGGGCCCTGCTTGCGCAGGTACATCAGAACCGGCTCGTCGTGCTCGGAGCTGACGACCAGGCCCTTGAGGTTGAGGATCATCTCGGTGACGTCCTCCTTGACCCCGGGCACGGTGGTGAACTCGTGCTCGACGCCCTCGATGCGGATGCTGGTCACAGCCGCACCGGGGATGGAGGACAGCAGGGTACGCCGAAGCGAGTTACCGATGGTGTAACCGAAGCCCGGCTCCAGCGGCTCGATGACAAACCTCGAGCGCAGGTCCGAGACGACTTCCTCGGCGAGCGTGGGACGCTGTGCGATCAACATGGTCCGTGTTTTCCCTTCCACATGGCCGACCGCTATATGACGGCCACCGGACGGGCACCTCCGGATCGGCGGTGCCCTCTACTCGGATTCCTACCCTGCCCGCGCGGGCCCCATCCCGGGGCCACGCGGACAAGCACCCACGGAGCACCCGCGCGGTAGGAAGCGCGGGTGCCGGTGCGGATCAGACGCGGCGGCGCTTGGGCGGGCGGCAGCCGTTGTGCGGAACCGGGGTGACGTCCTGAATGGAACCCACCTCGAGGCCGGTCGCCTGCAGCGAACGGATGGCGGTCTCCCGGCCGGAACCCGGGCCCTTCACGAAGACGTCGACCTTGCGGACGCCGTGCTCCTGGGCGCGGCGGGCAGCGGCCTCGGCGGCCATCTGCGCGGCGTAGGGGGTGGACTTACGCGACCCCTTGAAGCCGACCTGTCCCGAGCTGGCCCACGAGATCACCGCACCGGTCGGGTCGGTGATGCTCACGATCGTGTTGTTGAACGTGCTCTTGATGTGAGCGTGCCCGTGGACAATGTTCTTCTTTTCCTTGCGGCGCACCTTGCGCGCGGCACCCTGACGGCCCTTAGGCGGCATGAGCGAAACTCCCAGAGATCATCGGTCCGTACGTTTCTTCTCGGACGCGGTTGGCTGGTCCGAGGCGGACTACTTCTTGGCCTTCTTCTTTCCGGCCACGGTCTTCTTCTTGCCCTTGCGGGTACGGGCGTTGGTCTGCGTACGCTGACCACGGACCGGGAGACCGCGACGGTGCCGGAAGCCCTGGTAGCTACCGATCTCCATCTTGCGACGGATGTCGGCCTGGACCTCGCGACGCAGGTCACCCTCGACCTGGTAGTTGGCGTCGATCCAGTCGCGCAGCTTGACCAGGTCCTCTTCGGACATCTGGTAGACGCGGGTGTTCCCGTCGACACCGGTTTCCTTCAGGGTTTCGATGGCGCGGGTGCGGCCAACCCCGAAAACATAAGTGAGAGCGATCTCCACCCGCTTGTCGCGGGGGAGGTCAACGCCGGCAATACGTGCCATGTGGGCGAGACTCCATCCATACTTTTGCGGAGGTCTGACCCGTTCCATCCTCTCGTCGCCCAATCGACGAGGCCCCGGCCTCCGACCGGGGGTTCTCCCCCGCGCCCGTACGGGCGGCAGGAGATCGGAACAGGCTTTTGTTGTTACTCACCCGGCGGGAGGTGTACTCCCTACCGGGTCAAAGCTGTGCGGAAGCCGCGGAGCGTACCGGGGTCACTAACCCTGGCGCTGCTTGTGTCGCGGGTCCGAGCAAATGACCATGATCCGGCTGTTACGGCGGATCACGCGGCACTTCGCGCAGATCTTCTTCACGCTCGGCTTGACCTTCATGGTGACTCCGAACTCATCACATCACCAGTCTTGGGCCGTGCGGCCCCTGACGGGCTACTTGTAGCGGTAAACGATGCGCCCGCGCGTGAGGTCGTACGGGCTCAGCTCCACGACGACCCGGTCGTCGGGGAGAATACGGATGTAGTTCATCCGCATCTTGCCGCTGATGTGGGCAAGGACCGTGTGCTTGTTGTCGAGCTCTACCTTGAACATAGCGTTGGGTAGCGACTCGACAACGGAACCCTCGATCTCGATGGCGCCGTCTTTCTTCGCCATGTCCTCCACGCCTCGCTCATCAATTGGTTGATCATGACAACCCGACGCGACCCCAGTGGCCTCGCATGACACGAAGACTTCGGCGACCGCCGGTAGACCGGGTCGCCAAAGCCGAAACACACTGGAAGCTCGGGCCAACTGCAAGACAGGCGAACGTCGGTGAAATGACGTGGCACAAAGAAGGCAGACTGACCCAACAGCCCGCGTATGGGCAGTGCCAGTCTATCCCCTTCCGGCAAGTACTCCTAACCGAGAGGCGGAGAAGCCTACACCTTCCACACCGCCCGCCCGACGGAGCGAACCGCCCGAGCGGCGGAGCCGGCCGGGTTCAGTTCTGTTCGTCGCCTTGGCCGCGCTGGGCGAGGAGCACACCGAATGTGACCACTCCCATCAGGATCCCCCAAGGGCCGAGCACCCACAGGAACCAAGGGTAGGAGGCACCGGTCGTGAAGTAGACGATCAGCCAGATGAAGAAGCACAGGACGTTGACCCCGCCGTACAGGACCCACGGCACCATCAGGGCCGGGTCCCGCAGGCGCAGCGGCACGGTACCGGCACCGGCGTCCGTGACGGCGGCCCGACCGACATCGGCCAGATCCCGCTCGGGCAGGTCGTTGGTGACCTCGGAGAGCTCCTCCACCGTCTTGGCCTTGTAGACCTCGCTGAGGCGCTGGGTGAACTCCTCGTGGTCGAGCCGCCCCTGAGCGAAATGCTCCTGGAGCAGCTGCGCGACACGGTCGCGTTCGGAATCAGACGTACGAATCGACGGCACCGGGTCGGACACTGCGCGCACCTCGCCTCTGAGTGGTCACCACCCCACTGCCCCGGTCGGTTACCGGAGGCGCGGGGGTGGGCCCGCCGTCACCAGGTCGGCTGGACGAACCCCATCTGCGAAATTTTATCGCGGTTCGACTCGCGTGCGGTCAACACCATCGGGCCGTCCGCCGTGACCGCCACGGTGTGCTCGAAGTGGGCGGCGCGGCGACCGTCCTTGGTGACCACGGTCCAACCGTCGTCGAGCTCCACGACGTGCTGCTTGCCGAGCGTGGTCATGGGCTCAATGGCCAGGCACATGCCCTCGACCAGGCGCATGCCGCGCCCGCGCTTGCCGTAGTTCAGGACGTGCGGGTCCATGTGCATCTCGGTACCGATGCCGTGGCCCCCGTACTCGCGCACGTTGCCGTAGCCGCCGTTGGCCGAGATATGGCCGGCGATCGCGTAGCCGATGTCCCCCAGGCGCTTGCCCGGACGCATCTGCGCGATCCCCTGCCACATGGATTCCTCGCACACGCCCATCATCGTCAGGTCCTCGGACCTGCCCTCGCCGACCGCGATGGTGACCGCAGAGTCACCGTGCCAGCCGTCGAGGATCGCACCGCAGTCGATGGAGACGATGTCGTTCTCGACCAGAACGCGCTCGGTGCTCGGGATTCCGTGAACGACCTCCTCGTTGACCGAGGCGCAGATCGATCCGGGGAATCCGTGGTAGCCCTTGAACGACGGGACCGCCCCGGCGTCCCGGATCACCTTCTCCGCGACCGCGTCCAACTCGAGGGTGGACGCCCCGGGCCGCACAGCGGCCCGGATGGCGTCCAGGGCGCGGGCCACGATCTGGCCCGCCGCCCTCATCTTGGCGATCTGCTCCGGCGTCTTGATCTGCACGCTCGGATCCGCCTTTCGAAACATCAGGCGGCCGACCGCTTCTCCGCGATGGCGGCCTTCGCGCGAGCCGTCACCTCGTCCACGGGACCCGTGGCCGAGATGGTGGCCAGCAGACCTTCGCCGGCGTAGAACTCGACCAGCGGAGCGGTCTGCTCGCGGTAGACCTTCAGGCGGTGCCGGATGGTCTCCTCACGGTCGTCGTCACGCTGGTACAGGTCGGCACCCTCGTTGTCGCACTTGCCCGTGCTCTGCGGGGCGTCGTACTCGACGTGGTAGACCCGACCGCACTCGGGGCAGGAACGGCGTCCCGAGAGGCGCTTGACGACCTCCTCCTCGTCGACCTTCAGCTCCAGGACGACGTCCAGGCCGCTGTCGAGGTCGACGAGCATCCCCTTGAGGGTCTCCGCCTGGGGGACGTTGCGGGGGAACCCGTCGAGCAGGAATCCCATCTCCGCGTCGTCCTGGGCCAGACGGTCCTTGACCATGGCGTTCGTGACCTCGTCCGGGACGAGGTCGCCGCGGTCCATGAACTCCTTGGCCTTCTTGCCGAGTTCGGTACCACCGCTGACGTTGGCCCGGAAGATGTCACCTGTGGACACCTTCGGGACCGACAGCTCTTCCGCGAGGATCTGGGCCTGAGTGCCTTTACCGGCCCCAGGCGGCCCCACCAATACTGCACGCATTTATCGCAGAAAACCTTCGTAGTTCCTCTGCTGGAGGTGACTCTCGATCTGCTTCACCGTGTCCAGCCCGACACCGACCATGATCAGAATGCTCGTCCCGCCGAAGGGGAAGTTCATGTCGGCACCGGTGGCACCGAGAGCGACCATCGGCAGGAGAGCGATCACACCCAGGTAGAGAGAGCCGGGGGTCGTCAGCCGAGTCAACACGTAGTCGAGGTACTCGGCGGTCGGACGCCCTGGTCGGATACCCGGGATGAACCCACCGTACTTCTTCATGTTGTCGGCGACTTCAGTGGGGTTGAACGTAATAGCCACATAGAAGAACGCGAACCCGACGATCATGACGAAGAAGGTCGCCATGTAGATGGGGTGAGTGCCCGTGAGGAAGTAGGTCTGGAAGAACTGGGCCACCGGGTGGGTGGAGTCCTGTCCCAGCAGACCGACGATCAGCTGCGGCAGGTACAGCAGCGACGAGGCGAAGATCACGGGGATGATGCCCGCCTGGTTGACCTTCAGGGGGATGTACGTGGAGCTGCCGCCGTACATCCGGCGGCCGACCATCCGCTTCGCGTACTGCACCGGGATACGGCGCTGGGCCTGCTCCATGAACACCACCGCGGTGATCAGGGTCAGACCGGCGATGCAGATGATGGTGAAGATCCAGACCGACCGCTCCTCGTACAGACCCATGATCGAGGAGGGGAACATCGCGATGACCTGGGTGAAGATCAGCAGCGACATACCGTTGCCGACACCGCGCTCGGTGATCAGCTCACCCATCCACATGATGATCGCGGTGCCCGCGGTCATCACGAAGACGATCGTCACCATGGTGAGGATGTCCTGGTTGGGCATGTAGGTGGTCGAGGGGATCGAGTCCTGGAAAAGCGCACCAGTGCGGGCCATGGCCACGATGGACGTGGCCTGCAGCACGGCGAGCATGAGGGTGAGATAGCGGGTGTACTGGGTGATCTTGCTCTGTCCGGACTGGCCCTCCTTCTTGAGGGCCTCCAGACGGGGGATCACCACCGTCAGCAGGTTGATGATGATGCTGGCGGTGATGTAGGGCATCACCCCGAGCGCGAACACCGCGAGTTGCAGCAGCGCGCCACCGCTGAACAGGTTCACCAAAGCGTAGACACCGGACTGGTCCTGCGCGGTGATGAACTCCATCTGGTCCCGGATCGCCGCCGAGTCGATGCCCGGTGCGGGAATCACCGAACCCAGCCGGAAGATCGTCAGGATGAACAGTGTGAACAGCAGCTTATTGCGCAGGTCGGGCGTGCGGAATGCACGAACGAACGCACCTAGCACGTCTCCTCCTGCGCGGCTTCGGCGGCGGAACGGGTTCCAGACATCGCGGCCGATCCTGAATCGTCGTAGAACGTCAGCACCGGACCTGTCGCCCGGTGCTCGGAAGTCTTCACATTACGTCAAGCGGGGAACTCAAACAGACGGCACTGTAACAGTGATCACTCGACGGGCGGGTTCGTGAGGCATAACGATCGACACTCACCAACACGTGAGGGCGCCCGCCAGCCGGTCCTTCAAAGACCTGCTGAGCGGACGCCCCCAGTATTCATCGTAGGGAGAACCCTACAGCTCGGTGACGGTGCCACCGGCGGCGGTGATCTTCTCCCGCGCGGAGCCGGAGAACGCGTTCGCGCTCACCTGCACGGCGACGGTGATCTCACCGGTGCCCAGCACCTTGACGAGCTGGTTCTTGCGAACCGCGCCCTTGGCGACCAGGCCCTCGACAGTGACCTCGCCACCCTCGGGGTAGAGCTCGCTCAGCTTGTCCAGGTTGACGACCTGGTAGTGCGTCTTGAACCGGGCGTTGCTGAAGCCCTTGAGCTTCGGGATCCGGCGGATGAGGGGCATCTGCCCACCCTCGAAGCCGGGACGCACGGTGTTACGAGCCTTCGTGCCCTTCATGCCGCGACCAGCGGTCTTACCCTTGGTAGCCTCGCCGCGGCCCTTGCGGGTCTTGGCCTTGTTGCTACCCGGAGCAGGACGCAGGTGGTGCAGCTTGAGCGGCTCGTCGGGGTTGTAGTCGCTCATTCTGCGACCTCCTCGACAGTGACGAGGTGCGAGACGATCGTGATCTGCCCGCGAACCTCAGGGCGGTCCTCGCGGACAGTGGACTTACCGATCCGGCCCAGGCCCAGCGACTGGAGAGTAGCGCGCTGCTTCTCAACGCCGCCGATCTTGGAACCGGTCTGCGTGATCTTGATCTTGGCCATGATCAGGCTCCTGCCTTCGCCTCAGAGCGAGCGCGCAGCATGGCAGCCGGGGCCACATCCTCGAGCGGGAGGCCGCGGCGGGCCGCGATCTCCTCAGGCTGGTTGAGGCCCTTGAGCGCCGCCACCGTGGCGTGCACGATGTTCAGCGGGTTGGACGAGCCGAGCGACTTGCTCAGGACGTCGTGAATGCCGGCGCACTCCAGGACGGCGCGCACGGGACCACCGGCGATCACACCGGTACCCGGGGCTGCCGGACGCAGCAGGACGACGCCCGCGGCTTCCTCACCCTGGACTCGGTGCGTGATCGTGCCCTGGATGCGGGGGACGCGGAAGAAGTTCTTCTTCGCCTCCTCGACACCCTTGGCGATCGCGGACGGAACTTCCTTGGCCTTGCCGTAACCGACACCGACCATGCCGTTGCCGTCGCCGACGACGACGAGAGCCGTGAAGGAGAAGCGACGGCCGCCCTTGACGACCTTCGCGACCCGGTTGATGGTCACGACCTTCTCAATGTAGGAGACACCCTTGTCTGCGGCGCCGCCGCGGCGATCGTCACGGCGATCACGCCGCTCGCCACCGGCGCCGCGCCGCGGTGCTGCAGCCATCAGTGATTCCTCTTCTCGTGCTTGTTCTTGGCCAGTACTGAGGTCATCGAACTAGAACTCCAGCCCACCCTCGCGCGCCGCATCGGCGAGCTTGGCAATACGACCGGCGTAACGGTTACCACCACGGTCGAAGACGACCGCGGAGATACCGGCGTCCTTCGCGCGCTGCGCGACGAGCTCACCGACCTTGACGGACTTGTCGGACTTGGTGCCATCGGCACCACGCACGTCCGCCTCGACAGTGGAGGCGGCGACCAGGGTGTGACCCTTGGTGTCGTCAATGACCTGCGCGACGATGTGCTTGGAGGAGCGGAACACGGCCAGACGCGGACGCTCGCTCGTGCCCACGACCTTCTTACGGACGCGGAACTGCCGACGCTTGCGCGAGGTGGTGGCCTTCGCGGTGCGCTTACGGCTCACGGTGATGCCCATGCCTACTTACCAGCCTTTCCGGCCTTGCGGCGGATGTGCTCACCCTTGTACCGCACGCCCTTGGCCTTGTACGGGTCAGGCTTGCGCAGACCGCGGATGTTCGCGGCGACCTGGCCCACCAGCTGCTTGTCGATGCCCTCGACGTGGAGGATCGTCGGCTTCTCCACGCGGAACGTGATGCCCTCCGGGGGCTCCACGACGACCGGGTGGCTGTAGCCCAGCGAGAACTCCAGGTTCGCGCCGCGGGCCTGGACGCGGTAACCCACACCGTGGATCTCCAGCGTCTTGGTGTAGCCCTTGGAGACACCCTCGACGAGGTTGGCGATCAGCGCACGGCTCAGACCGTGCAGCGACCGGTTCTCCGGCTTGTCATCGGGACGTGCCACCGTGAGGATCCCGTCCTCGAAGGAGGCGGTGATCGGCTCGGTAATCGTGTGCTTCAGGTCGCCCTTCGGCCCCTTGACAGTGACGTCTTGCCCGTTAATCGTGACTTCGACGCCCTTGGGGACCGAGAGCGGCAGTCGACCGATTCGCGACATGCTTTTCGTCTCTCCCTATTACCAGACGTAAGCGAGGACTTCGCCGCCCACGCCACGCTTCTTGGCCTGCTTGTCTGTCATCAGGCCACCGGACGTCGAAATGATCGCCACACCGAGGCCACCCAGCACGCGCGGGAGGTTCTCCTTCTTGGCGTACACCCGGAGACCGGGCTTGGAGACCCGTCGGATGCCCGCGATCGAACGCTCACGGGTGGGGCCGTACTTCAGGTCGAGGACGAGGCTCTGGCCCACAGGGGCCTCCTCGGTCCGCCAACCCTCGATGAACCCCTCCTGCTGGAGGATCTCGGCGATGTGCGCCTTGATCTTGGAATACGGCATCGTCACGGTGTCGTGGAACGCCGAATTCGCGTTACGCAGACGCGTCAGCATGTCTGCGATCGGGTCGGTCATCGTCATGGCCGACTGGCCCTTCCTCACCGCGGTTTCCGAGTGCGGGCCTTCCCAGAGCCTGCGTACCTCGGGGTTACCCCCGGGCACTGCACAAACGGACCTACAGCGTGGTCGTGGGCACCGCGGTCCCTCGCGGGACTGCCGTGCCCTGTTGAATGGATGTCGCGGGCCCGTGTACCGCCTTTGCCGGTCACGGACACTGCGTTAAGCCACCAGACGGTGGCAGTTCGGGGGGCCGATCGCGCTGTGCGCCTGATCGGCCCCACCGGAAACTACCAGCTCGACTTGGTGATACCGGGCAGCTCGCCGCGGTGCGCCATGTCACGGAAGCAGATACGGCACAGGCCGAACTTCCGGAAGACGGCGCGCGAACGGCCGCACCGAGAGCATCGAGTATACGCGCGAACGCCGAACTTCGGCTTCCGCTGCGACTTGGCAATCAGGGACTTCTTCGCCATCTGTGGTTACCCCTCAGGCTTCCTTGAACGGGAAACCGAGCCGCTTGAGCAGGCTGCGGCCCTGGTCGTCGGTGGTGGCCGTGGTGACAACCGTGATGTCCATCCCACGCTGCCGGTCGACCTTGTCCGGGTCCACCTCGTGGAACATGACCTGCTCGGTCAGGCCGAAGGTGTAGTTGCCGTTCCCGTCGAACTGCTTCGGGGAAAGGCCACGGAAGTCCCGGATCCGGGGCAGAGCCAGGGAGAGCAGCCGGTCGGCGAACTCCCACATGCGGTCGCCGCGCAGCGTAACGCTGGCGCCGATCGGCATGCCCTCGCGCAGCTTGAACTGCGCGATGGAGTTCTTCGCCCGGTTGACCTTGGGCTTCTGGCCGGTGATCGCCGTGAGATCGGCGATCGCGCCCTGGATCAGCTTCGCGTCACGAGCCGCCTCGCCCACGCCCATGTTGATCACGATCTTCGTCAGACCGGGGATCTGCATGACGTTGGCGATGTCGAACTCGTCCTTGAGTCCCGCAGCGATCTCGTTGCGGTACTTCTCCTTGAGCCGCGGCATCGGAGGTGCGGTGATGTCGTTGGTAACCGTCATCAGATGTCCTTACCGGTGCGGCGGGAGACCCGAACCTTGGTTCCGTCTTCCTCGAAGCGGTAGCCGACCCGGGATGCCTTGCCGTCCTCCGCGAGCGCAACATTGCTCACGTGGATGGGGGCCTCCTTGGTAACGACCTCGCCCTGCTGGCCGCCCGCCGGGTTGGCCTTCCTGTGCTTCTTGACCAGGTTGACGCCCTCGACGACGACACGGTCTTCCTTCGGCATGGCCTTAACGACCTTGCCGGTGGCACCCTTGTCCTTGCCGGCGAGAACGATGACCTCGTCGCCAGATTTGATCTTCATCGCTTAGAGCACCTCCGGCGCCAGCGAAATGATGCGCATGTACTTCTTGTCACGCAGCTCACGGCCGACCGGGCCGAAGATGCGGGTGCCTCGCGGGTCCCCACCGTCCTTGATGAGCACGGCAGCGTTCTCATCGAAGCGGATGTAGGAGCCGTCGGGCCGGCGGCGCTCCTTAGCGGTGCGCACGATAACGGCCTTGACGACGTCGCCCTTCTTGACTCCAGCGCCAGGCAGGGCGTCCTTCACCGTGGCGACAATGGTGTCACCAACCCCGGCGTAGCGCCGACCCGAGCCACCGAGAACACGGATGGTAAGGATCTCCTTGGCACCCGTGTTGTCGGCGACCTTGAGTCGCGACTCCTGCTGAATCACGTCTGCTCCTGATGTGATGCGTGCGGTCCACTGCCGCACGGCTAGGTGGTCTCACCCCTCGCGTCGGCGGCCGACAACCCGTGTCGGCCGCCAACAGGCCGGGGTTACTTAGCCTTCTCCAGGATCTCCACGACGCGCCAACGCTTCGTCGCGGAGAGCGGCCGGGTCTCCATCATGCTGACCCGGTCGCCGACACCAGCGGAGTTCGCCTCGTCGTGCGCCTTGTACTTGGTCGTCCGACGGATGACCTTGCCGTACAGAGCGTGCTTGACGCGGTCCTCAACCTCGACAACGACGGTCTTGTCCATCTTGTCGCTGACGACGTAGCCCTCACGCGTCTTGCGGTAGTTGCGCGCTGCGGTCTGGTTCTCACTCATTCGGCTGCTTCCTTCGTCTCCTCAGCCGACTCACCAGACAGCGGGACGATGCCCAGCTCGTGCTCGCGCATGACCGTGTAGATCCGCGCGATCTCGCGCTTGACAGTGCGCAGACGGCTGTGGTTGTCGAGCTGGCCGGTGGCGGCCTGGAAGCGGAGGTTGAAGAGCTCTTCCTTGGCTTCCTTGAGCTTCGTGACCAAGTCCTCGAGGGACTGGTCGCGCAGCTCGTGGGCAGTCACGGACTTCGCCACTACTCCCACACCTCCCGCTTAACAAACTTGCACTTCATCGGGAGCTTGTGCATCGCACGGCGCAGGGCCTCCTTGGCCACGGCCTCGGGCACGCCCGACAGCTCGAACATCACACGCCCGGGCTTCACCGGCGCGACCCACCACTCGGGCGAACCCTTACCGGAACCCATGCGGACCTCGGCGGGCTTCTTCGTCAGCGGGCGGTCCGGGAAGATGTTGATCCACACCTTGCCGCCACGCTTGATGTGACGCGTCATGGCGATACGAGCGGACTCGATCTGCCGGTTCGTCACGTACGCCGACTCGAGAGCCTGGATGCCGTACTCACCGAAGTTGACGGTCGTGCCGCCCTTGGCCTTGCCACGCAGGTCCGGGTGGTGCTGCTTGCGGTACTTAACCTTGCGAGGAATAAGCACTGGTCAGTCAGCTCCCCTCGGTCTTCGGGGCCTCGGCCGAAGCACCGGCCTTGGCCTCAGTGTTGGAGCCGCCAGCGGCGCCACCGCGGCGACGACGCTGCGGGCGCTCACGGCGCTGACCGCCACCGGCGGTGCGCTGAGCGGCCTGGGCAGCCTCGCGCTCGGCGCGGGTCACCGGGGCGTCACCCTTGTAGATCCACACCTTCACGCCGATGCGGCCGAACGTCGTACGGGCCTCGAAGAAGCCGTAGTCGATGTCGGCGCGCAGCGTGTGCAGCGGGACGCGACCCTCGCGGTAGAACTCCGAGCGGGACATCTCAGCCCCGCCCAGACGGCCACCGCACTGGATACGGATGCCCTTGGCTCCGCCCTTCATGGCGCTCTGCATGGCCTTGCGCATCGCGCGGCGGAAGGCCACGCGGCTGCTCAGCTGCTCAGCGACGCCCTGGGCGACGAGCTGCGCGTCGATCTCCGGGTTCTTGACCTCGAAGACGTTCAGCTGCACCTGCTTGCCGGTCAGCTTCTCCAGGTCCGTACGGATCCGGTCGGCCTCAACGCCGCGGCGGCCGATGACGATGCCCGGCCGGGCGGTGTAGACGTCCACGCGGACACGGTCACGGGTGCGCTCGATCTCGACCTTGGAGATGCCCGCGCGCTCCATGCCACGGGTCAGCATCCGACGGATCGCGACGTCTTCCTTGACGTAGTCCTTGTAGGACTTGTCGGCGTACCACCGGCTCTTGAAGTCAGTGCTGATGCCGAGACGGAACCCGTGCGGGTTTACCTTCTGCCCCACTATCGGGTCCTTTCCTTCGTCTTGGACGAGGCGCCCGAGTTCTCAGCGACGACCACGGTGATGTGGCTCGTGCGCTTCGTGACCCGGAAAGCCCGGCCGAAGCCTCGCGGACGAATGCGCTTCAGGGTCGGACCCTCGTCCACCCAGACGCGCTCGACCACCAGAGTCTCGCGGTCCAGCTTGTCGTTGTGCTCAGCGTTGGCCATGGCGCTAGCCAGAACCTTGCCAACGGGCTCGCTCGCCGACTGGGGAGCGAACCGGAGCACCGCCTGTGCCTCGTCAGCGGGCAACCCGCGAATAAGGTCCGCCACCCGGCGAGCCTTCCGGGGCGTAACGCGGACGAACCGCGCCTGTGCCCTCGTTCCCATCGCTTTTCCCTCGCTCACGGAAATTCATCTCCACTCACCGTGGAGAAAGTGGTTCTTAACAACTGCTGCAACCGCTAACGGCGGCTACGGCGGTCTTCCTTGACGTGGCTGCGGAAAGTACGCGTGGGAGCGAACTCACCGAGCTTGTGGCCGACCATCGACTCCGACACGAACACCGGAACGTGCTTGCGGCCGTCGTGGACGGCGATCGTGTGACCGATCATCTCCGGGACGATCATGGATCGCCGGGACCACGTCTTGATGACGTTCTTGGTCTTCTTCTCGTTCTGGACTTCCACCTTCTTGATGAGGTGGTCGTCGACGAAGGGACCCTTCTTAAGGCTACGTGGCATCAGACGTGCTCCTTACCGCTTCTTCTTACCGCTACGCCGACGCCGCACGATCAGCTTGTTGCTGGCCTTCTTCTTGCTCCGGGTCCGGCCTTCCTTCTGACCCCAAGGGCTCACCGGGTGACGGCCACCGGAGCTCTTACCCTCACCACCACCGTGCGGGTGGTCGATGGGGTTCATCACGACACCGCGGACGGTCGGGCGCTTGCCCTTCCACCGGGAGCGGCCGGCCTTGCCCCAGCGGATGTTGGACTGCTCGGCGTTGCCGACCTGACCAACCGTTGCGCGGCAGGAGATCTCGACCATGCGCATCTCACCGGAGGGCATACGCAGCGTGGCGTAACGGCCTTCCTTGGCGAGGAGCTGGATCTGCGACCCGGCGGAACGGCCCAGCTTGGCGCCACCGCCCGGCTTCAGCTCGACCGCGTGCACGAACGTACCCGTGGGGATGTTGCGCAGCGGGAGGCAGTTGCCCGGCTTGATGTCGGACTGGGACCCGTTCTCGACCCGGTCACCCTGCTTGAGGCCGGCGGGCGCCAGAATGTAGCGCTTCTCACCGTCCAAGTAGTGCAGCAGGGCGATGCGGGCGGTGCGGTTGGGGTCGTACTCGATGTGAGCAACCTTGGCCGGCACGCCGTCCTTGTCGTGACGACGGAAGTCGATCACGCGGTAGGCGCGCTTGTGGCCACCACCCTGGTGACGGGTGGTGATCCGGCCGTGGCCGTTACGACCGCCCTTGGAGTGAAGCGGACGGACCAGGGACTTCTCCGGCTCCGAGCGCGTGATCTCGACAAAGTCGCTCACGCTGGAGCCGCGACGACCCGGCGTCGTCGGCTTGTGCTTACGAATGCCCATCTTCTTCGCGCATTCCTTTACGTATTGCTTGACGTGTAGCGGTCAGACCCGGAAAAGGTCAGACACCGAAGATGTCGATCCGCTGGCCGTCGGCCACGCTGACAATCGCTCGCTTGGTGTCGGGACGCTTCCCGAAGCCGAAACGGGTCCGCTTACGCTTACCCTTCCGGTTGATCGTGTTCACGTTCGTGACCTTCACCTCGAAGATCTTCTCGATCGCGATCTTGATCTGGGTCTTGTTGGCTTCGGGCCGGACGATGAACGTGTACTTGTTCTCGTCCATGAGCCCGTAGCTCTTCTCGGAGATCACCGGCTCGACGATGATGTCGCGGTGGTCAGCGATCCTCACTGGTCGTCCTCCTCGGACTCAGCGGCCTTAGAGGTACCAGCCGCGTGGGCCAGGAACTCGGCGTAGCCCGCCTCGGTGAAGACCACGTCGTCCGAGTACAGGACGTCGTAGGTGTTCACCTGGTCCGCGTCGAGGATGTGCACCTCTTCGAGGTTCCGCAGGGCGCGCCGGTTGTGCTCGTCCTCGCGGGCCAGGACGACGAGAACCTTGTCGGACTCGGTCACCTGGCGCAGCGCCTTCAGAGCGGTCTGCGTGAACTTGCCGTCCGCGTCCTCGGCCACGAAGTGGCTGACGACGTGGATGCGGCCGTGGTTGGCCCGGTCGGAGAGGGCTCCGCGCAGGGCGGCGGCCTTCATCTTCTTCGGGGTCCGCTGGGAGTAGTCACGCGGCTGGGGACCGTGAACGGTGCCACCACCGGTGTACTGCGGGGCGCGGATCGAGCCCTGACGGGCGCGACCGGTCCCCTTCTGGCGGTAGGGCTTCTTGCCACCGCCGCGGACTTCGCCGCGGGTCTTGGTGGCGTGGGTGCCCTGCCGGCCAGCTGCCAGCTGGCCGTTCACGACCTGGTGGATCAGCGGAATGCTGACCTGCTGGGCGAAGACGGTCTCGGGGAGCTCCACGCTGCCCTTGGAGCCGCCTTCAGGGTTCTTGACCTCGATCTGGGCCATGACTTACTTGTCCCCCTTCACAGCGGTGCGGACGAGCACCAGACCGCCGTTGGGACCGGGCACAGCACCCTTGACCAGGATGATGCCCTTCTCCGAGTCCACGGAGTGGACGGTCAGGTTCTGGATGGTCTTGCGCACGTTGCCCATGCGCCCGGCCATCCTCATGCCCTTGAAAACGCGGCCGGGCGTCGCGCAACCGCCGATGGCGCCCGGGGTGCGGTGCGTCTTGTGCGTACCGTGCGAAGCGGACATACCACTGAAACCGTGGCGCTTCATCACACCGGCGAAGCCCTTGCCCTTGCTCTTGCCCGTGACGTCGACTTTCTGGCCGTCCTCGAACGAGGCCGCGTCGACTTCCTGACCGAGCTGGTACTCAGAGGCGTCAGTGGTGCGCACCTCGACGTAGTGGCGGCGCGGGGTCAGGTCGTTCGCGCGCAGGTAGTCGCCGAGAGGCTTGTTGACCTTACGCGGGTTGATCTGCCCGTAGCCGAGCTGGATGGCGGAGTAGCCATCGGAGTCCGGAGTCCGGATGCGGCTCACGACGCACGGACCGGCCTTCAGGACGGTGACGGGAACCATCTTGCCCGCGTCGTCGAAGACCTGGGTCATGCCGAGCTTTTCGCCCAGAACTCCCTTGATCTGCTTGGTGGCCATGTCTGTGCGTCCTTAAAGCTTGATCTCGATGTCAACGCCGGCCGGGAGGTCGAGCCGCATAAGCGAGTCGACCGTCTTCGGCGTGGGGTCGATGATGTCGATCAGCCGCTTGTGGGTGCGCATCTCGAAGTGCTCGCGCGAATCCTTGTACTTGTGCGGCGATCGGATGACGCAGTAAACGTTTTTCTCCGTCGGCAGCGGCACCGGGCCCGCGACCTGTGCGCCAGTTCGCGTCACAGTCTCAACGATCTTGCGCGCCGAGCTGTCGATGACCTCGTGGTCATAGGCCTTTAGCCGAATGCGGATCTTCTGTCCCGCCATGTGGCCTGTTCGTCCTTCGCTTCAGTGTCCGTAACGGTGAGCTGTCCCGGTCACAGACGCCCAGGCCCGTCGGCGAATCCGCCGGCGTGTTGGCCGTGAGCCCCTATTTCCTTGAGAAACCGCAACAGGGCTTGCCCCTGCGGTGCGTCACCGTCACAGAGCCCGATGACGTCTTTTCGGTGTGGTGGGCGGGCCGCCGTGAAGCGGCCCACCCACCACGTCGGGGCGGCTCTGGTGCCACCCCAACGTGTGTGCTACTTGAGGATCTTCGTGACGCGACCCGCGCCCACGGTCCGGCCACCCTCACGGATGGCGAACTTGAGGCCCTCTTCCATCGCGACCGGCTGGATCAGGTTGACGGTCATCGCGGTGGAGTCACCGGGCATGACCATCTCCGTGCCCTCCGGCAGCGTCACGACGCCGGTGACGTCAGTGGTGCGGAAGTAGAACTGCGGACGGTAGTTGTTGAAGAAGGGCGTGTGCCGGCCACCCTCGTCCTTGGACAGGATGACGACCTGGCCCTCGAAGTCGGTGTGCGGGGTGGTCGTGCCGGGCTTGATCACGACCTGGCCGCGCTCGACGTCCTCGCGCTTGATGCCGCGCAGGAGCAGACCGACGTTGTCGCCAGCCTGACCGTTGTCGAGCAGCTTGCGGAACATCTCAACACCGGTGACGGTGGTGGTCTGCTTGTCTTCCTTGATGCCGACGATGTCAACGGTCTCGCTGACGTTGACGACGCCGCGCTCGATGCGACCGGTGACGACGGTGCCGCGACCGGTGATCGAGAAGACGTCCTCGATCGGCATGAGGAAGGGCTTGTCGGTGTCGCGCTCCGGCTCCGGAATGAAGGAGTCGACGGTGCCCATGAGCTCGAGGATGGCGTTCTTCCAGGTCTCCTCGCCCTCGAGCGCCTTCAGCGCCGAGACCTTGGTGACCGGGACGTCGTCGCCGGGGAACTCGTACTCGCTGAGCAGCTCACGGACCTCGAGCTCGACGAGCTCGAAGATCTCGTCGTCGTCCACCATGTCGGCCTTGTTCAGGGCGACGACGATGGCGGGGACGCCGACCTGGCGGGCCAGGAGCACGTGCTCCTTGGTCTGCGGCATCGGGCCGTCGGTGGCGGCCACGACCAGGATCGCGCCGTCCATCTGCGCGGCACCGGTGATCATGTTCTTGACATAGTCAGCGTGGCCGGGGCAGTCGACGTGAGCGTAGTGGCGCTCCTGCGTCTGGTACTCGACGTGAGCCACGGAGATGGTGATACCGCGCTCGCGCTCCTCAGGAGCGTTGTCGATGTCCTCAAACGGGGTGAACGGGTTCAGCTCCGGGTACGCGTCGTGCAGCACCTTGGTGATGGCCGCGGTCAGCGTGGTCTTGCCGTGGTCAATGTGACCGATGGTGCCGATGTTGACGTGCGGCTTAGTCCGCTCGAACTTTTCCTTCGCCACTGGAAGTCTCCTAGACGTACAGAACTATTTGACTGTGGTGTAACCCCGCAGACGCGGGGCACAGCCTGGTTACGTGTTCGCGACTACTCGCCGCGAACCTTCGCCACAATTTCTTGGGCGACAGCGGACGGAACCTCCGCGTAGGAGTCGAACACCATCGAGTAGTTGGCTCGACCCTGCGTACGGCTGCGCAGGTCACCCACGTAGCCGAACATTTCCGAGAGGGGCACCTGGGCCTTGACGAGGCGGACGCCGGAACGCTCGTCCATGGACTGAATCTGTCCACGGCGGGAGTTCAGGTCACCGATCACATCGCCCATGTACTCCTCGGGCGTGGTGACCTCGACGGCCATGACCGGCTCGAGCAGCGCAGGCTTGGCGAGCTTGACGGCCTCCTTGAAGGCCATCGAACCAGCGGTCTTGAACGCCATCTCGGAGGAGTCGACCTCGTGGTACTGACCGTCCTGCAGCGTCACCTTGATACCGACGAGCGGGTAGTGCGCGAGCACACCCAGCTCCGCGGCCTCCTGGCAGCCGGCGTCCACGGACGGGATGTACTCCCGCGGGATACGGCCACCGGTAACCGCGTTGACGAACTCGTAACCGGAGGCGTCGCTGCCCTCGTCCGCGACAAGCGGCTCGAGGTCGATCTTGACCTTGGCGAACTGGCCCGAACCACCGGTCTGCTTCTTGTGGGTGAAGACGTGGCCTTCAACCTTCTTGCGAACGGTCTCGCGGTAGGCCACCTGGGGCTTACCGATGTTGGCCTCGACCTTGAACTCGTCGCGCATGCGGTTGACGAGCACCTCGAGGTGCAGCTCACCCATGCCGGAGATCACGGTCTGCCCGGTCTGCTCGTCCGAAGCCACCTGGAAGGAGGGGTCCTCGTCGGCCAGACGCTGGATCGCGATGCCCAGCTTCTCCTGGTCGCTCTTGGTCTTCGGCTCGATGGCCACCTCGATGACCGGAGCCGGGAACGTCATGGACTCCAGGACGATCGGCGAGCTCTGCTCGCAGAGCGTCTCACCGGTCGTGGTGTCCTTCAGACCCATGACGGCGACGATGTCGCCCGCGCCGGCCTCGGCGATCTCCTCACGCTTGTTCGAGTGCATGCGGTAGATCTTGCCGATGCGCTCCTTGCGGCCCTTCAGGCTGTTGAGCACCTGGGTACCGGTGGTGAGAACACCCGAGTAGATGCGCACGTAGGTCAGCTTGCCCAGGTGCGGGTCGCTCATGATCTTGAAGACCAGGGCGGACATCGGCTCGTCGATGCTCGGCTTGCGCTCGAGCTTGGTCTCCTCGGACTCGTCCTTGGGGTCGTGGCCTTCGATGGCGTCGACGTCCTGGGGCGAGGGAAGGTAGGCGATGACCGCGTCGAGCAGGGGCTGCACGCCCTTGTTCTTGAACGCGGTGCCGCAGACCACCGGAACAGCGGTGCCGGCGATGGTGGCGCGACGAATCGCCGTGACGAGCTGCTCCTCGGTGGGCTCCTGGCCCTCGAGGTACAGCTCCATGATCTCGTCGTCGGCCTCGGCCAGCGTCTCGATGAACTGGTCGCGAGCCTCGCGAGCGGCGTCCACGTGGGTCTCGGGGATGTCGATCGTCTCGTACATCTCGCCGAGCTTGGCCTCGTCGTTCCAGACGTAGGCCTGCATCTTCACGAGGTCGATGACGCCCTTGAAGTCGCTCTCGGCACCGATGTTCAGCTGGATCGGCATGACGTTGGCGCCGAGGCGCTCACGGAACATGTCGACACAGCGCTGGAACTCGGCGCCGATCTTGTCCATCTTGTTGACGAAGCAGATCCGCGGGACCTTGTAACGGTCGGCCTGACGCCAGACCTGCTCCGACTGGGGCTCGACGCCTTCCTTGGCGTCGAACACGGCGACGGCACCGTCGAGCACGCGCAGCGACCGCTCGACCTCGACCGTGAAGTCGACGTGGCCGGGCGTGTCGATGATGTTGATCGTGTGGTCGTCCCAGTGGGTGGTGGTAGCAGCCGAGGTAATGGTGATACCCCGCTCCTGCTCCTCCTTCATCCAGTCCATCGTGGCGGCGCCGTCGTGGACCTCACCCACCTTGTGGGTGACACCGGTGTAGTAGAGGATCCGCTCGGTCGTCGTCGTCTTGCCCGCGTCGATGTGGGCCATGATGCCGATGTTGCGGACCTTGGCCAGGTCAAGCAAAGTCTTAGCCATGAGGCTCGTCTTCCCTAGGTCTCAAGGAATCGATTCGCCGCGGGGTTACCAGCGGTAGTGGGCGAAGGCCTTGTTCGACTCGGCCATCTTGTGCGTGTCCTCACGCTTCTTGACAGCCGCGCCCAGACCGTTGCTGGCGTCGACCAGCTCGTTCATCAGTCGCTCGGTCATGGTCTTCTCACGACGCTTGCGCGAGTAAGAGACCAGCCAGCGCAGGGCCAGCGTGGTGGACCGGGAGGCGCGAACCTCGACCGGCACCTGGTAGGTCGCGCCACCGACACGGCGGCTGCGGACCTCCAGCGCGGGCTTGACGTTGTCCAGGCCTCGCTTGAGAACAACGAGCGGGTCCTGACCGGTCTTCTCCCGGGCGCCTTCCAGGGCGTCGTAGACGACGCTCTGAGCGATGGAGCGCTTGCCGTCGAGGAGCACCTTGTTGATCAGTGCGGTGACGAGCGGCGAGCCGTAAACCGGGTCGGTGATGAGCTGGCGCTTCGGCGCCGGGCCCTTGCGCGGCATGCTTACTTCTCCTTCTTGGCGCCGTAGTGGCTACGGGCCTGCTTGCGGCCCCGGACACCCTGGGTGTCGAGCGAGCCGCGGACAATTCGGTAGCGGACACCCGGCAGGTCCTTGACACGACCGCCGCGCACCAGCACGATGCTGTGCTCCTGGAGGTTGTGACCAATGCCGGGGATGTAGGCCGTGACCTCGATGCCGCTGCTCAGCTTGACGCGAGCGACCTTACGCAGAGCGGAGTTCGGCTTCTTCGGCGTAGTGGTGTAGACACGCGTGCACACACCACGACGCTGCGGACTCCCCTTCAGCGCCGGGGTCTTGTTCTTTGCGACCTTGTCCTGTCGGCCCTTGCGGACCAGCTGCTGGATGGTGGGCACCGCGTCTCCGTCTTCCTCGTGACCTACGCCGGTTCTCGTAGCCGATATCGCTATTGACCTGCTGAATTTCCCGAACCTCCCCGGCCCCCGGGGTCGGGCGTGTCGCACTCGTTCCCACGCATGGTGGATGGATGCACACCCGACCGAACGGCCGATTCACAGGAGGGGGTTCACATGCGCCGCGCGCCTTGCGTCCGTCCTGACAGAGGTCCGGGGCGCCGCACACGCACGTGTGACCCGTCGACTCACGGGCACAATCACACAGGCTACCGCTAACCGAACAAGCGGTCAAAACGGTGTGCGACATGGCGAGAACAAGCGGAACCGGATCTCGCGTAACCGTGGGTCAGAACCAGTCTACGCGCTTCCGGACTCGTTTCGCCCCAAGTTTTCCGCCGAGGGGCGGTTGAGGGGCCGGTAATGCCTAAACGGCCGCTCCCAGAGGACAGATTATCCCCCAGAAGCGGCCGAGACGCTACAGCGCGAGCAGAATCGCGACCGAAATCACGGTCACGACGATGCCGACGACCGAGAAGACGGTGCCCGTGGTGATCAGACCGAGGCCGTCCAGTGTGCCCCGCGACTCACCGATCGCCTTCTTGGCCTTGGGGCCGGTGACGAACAGCGCCAGGAGCGCCGTGATCACGCCGACGCCCGGGATCAGCGACGCCACACCCAGCCACAGGGTGACATTGGCTCCGGGCTCGGTGTCCGCCAGGTAGTCGATGCTGTCGTAACCGGGGTAGGCGTCGCCCACGTCCCCGCCCAGGGGGCTGTCGTCGAAACCCGGGAAGTCCTCGACTGCCCGGTCCCGGCGCCGCTTGGCGGGCCGGGGCTGTTCCGTCATCCCGTAGTCGGCCGGTGTGAAGCCGTCGTCGTACTCCGACTCCGGCGCCTCCGCCTCGAACGAGGGCTCCCCGGGCTCCGCAGCGTCCCAGTCCGGCTGGGGCTCGAAGGCGGGCTCCGGTTGCCTCATTCCGTAGGACGGCACCGATCCGAGGTCGGAAGGGACACCGGGTGCGATGCTGCTCCGGCCCTCCGCGGGTGCGCCGAGCTCGTCGTAGGCCGGTTCGCCGTAAGGCTGCTGCCCGTGGGCTGCTCCACCGTAGGACGGTTCACCATAGGAGGACTGACCGTAGGACGGCTCGTCGTAAGCCGTCCTCCCGTAGCCGGGATCACCCCGGTCATGGACGCCATAGCCCAACTCGTCCTGGGCACGGTCGTCCGGGCCCAGTTCATCGTAGGTACGTTCGTCCCGGCCCAGCTCGTCGTAGGCCTGATCGCTCTCCTGGCCCCACCCGTGCTGCGGCTCTTCGGACCAGGACGAACCGACGGTCCCGTAGCCCTCGGGCTCTCGGGCCTCGCGCGGTGCGAGGGGGTCCTCCTCGGGGGCCGGTGCCGGGAACATCCGGGTGTCTCCCCGCGGCTCGGGCTGCCAGGAGTCGTCAGCGGCGGCGGGAGCCTCACCCCAGGGGCGCTCGTCCCACGCGGGCTCGGCAGAGCGTGCCTCGTCCCAGGGGCGCTCGTCCCACGCGGGCTCGGCAGAGCGTGCCTCGTCCCAGGGGCGCTCGTCCCACGCGGGCTCGGCAGAGCGTGCCTCGTCCCAGGGGCGCTCGTCCCACGCGGGCTCGGCAGAGGGCGCCTCACCCCACGGCTTCTCCCACCGGGGCGGCTCCTCGCCCCACGCGGGCTCGGGGACGGGCTCGTCACCGGTGTCCCGGACCTCCTTGGCCTTCGCGCGCGACTGCATGTCGGCGATGGCAGCCAAGGGGTCGGTGGAGGTCGCCACGGCGGCGGACAGCTCACCCGTGTCGGGGCCGTCGTCGGTCTCCGCCGGGGGCTCAGCGGTGTCCTCGGCCGGTGCGGAACCCCAGTCGGCGAACGAGGGAACCTCCGGAGCCGACTCCTTGCGGCGCCGCTCCGCGTCGCGGACGACGTCCGGCAGGCGCGGGTCGTTGCGGTCGAAGGCCCACGTGTTGCCGCTGCCGCTACCGATCCCGCCCTCGTCGGAGGGCACGGCCGCGAAGGACGGCGGTGAAAGCTCGTCGTCGTAGCGGTCCCCGCCGTAGGACGGGGTACGGGTCGGCTCGGTCCATTGCGGGGCCGACGATTCAGCCCAGGGTTCCGTGGTTCCGGCACCCTTCCAGGCGCCTCCGCTCTCCCAGTCGTCCCCTTGGTCCGGCGCCGGCGACCAGCTGTCCAGGCCACTCGTGTCCTGCCGTTCGCGCGGCTGCTCCTGGTCGGGCCGGGGTGCCCACGAGTCGGACTGTCGTTCCCACGGTCCCACGGTGTCGGTGGCAGCGTCGGCCCACGGCTGCTCGCTTTCCGGCTCCTCCGGAGGCAGTGGAACCCGTGCGCTCGCAGCGATACCCGGGTAACCGCCGGTCGGGGCGTACCCCTCGGGCTCCACCGGTTCCGAGGGCTCCTCGGCCTGGACCGGTTCAGGGAACCCCTCCGGCTCGGAGACCCCCTCCGGTGCGGGGAAGCCCTCCGGCTCGGAGACCCCCTCCGGTGCGGGGAAGCCCTCCGGCTCGGAGACCCCCTCCGGTGCGGGGAAGCCCTCCGGCTCGGAGACCCCCTCCGATGCGGAGAAGCCCTCCGGCTCGGGGAACCCCAGCGGGTCCGGCTCCCCGGGGACCCGCGTCACCGGCTTGTAGGCCTCGCTACCTGCGCCCGGGTACGAGATCGCACCCGGGACGAACGGGGCTTGGGCGTCACTCGGTGGCGCAGGAGGCGTGGTGGGCGGCCCGCCCAACGCCTCCGGATAGGGCTCCACCATGGCCGGCCGCGAGGCACTCAGCCCCGAGTAACCCCCGCTGTCGGGGAAGACCGCGCCACCGGACGGCGCTCCGCCCTGCTCCGAGCCCTCGCCGTCCTCCTGTTCCATGGGGTCCTGATACTCCGACTGCGTGCGGAAACGGTTCTCACTGGGCTTGAACCACGAATCCGCGTCCTCCTCGGACCTCCGGTTGCCCGGCGCTCCGCCCCCGTTTTCAGTCACTTGCCTGCTCTCCCGCCGGCGCCGTAGCGCCCTCTCCCCGTTCACACAGCAGTGTACGAACCGACAACGACGAAACGGCGGCGGGGCCACCCCCGGTGTGGGGGTGGCTGACCGCCGCCGTCAGATCAGCCAACGTACAGGTTGACGCTTACCGGTTGTACGGCCCGAAGTCGTACTCCTCCAGCGGGACGGCTTCGCCGGACCCCTGACCGAAGGTGTACTCGCTGGGCTCTTCGTAACCGGAGACCGAGTACATCGAGGCCTTGGCCTCCTCGGTCGGCTCCACCCGGACGTTGCGGTACTGCGGAATACCCGTACCGGCCGGGATGAGCTTACCGATGATGACGTTCTCCTTCAGGCCGAGCAGCGGGTCGCTCTTGCCGTGGATCGCGTTCTCGGTGAGCACCCGGGTGGTCTCCTGGAAGGAGGCCGCCGACAGCCAGGACTCCGTGGCCAGCGAGGCCTTGGTGATACCCAGCAGCACCGGACGTCCGGCGGCCGGCTGGCCGCCTTCGGACACGACGCGTCGGTTGATCCGCTCGAACTTGGGCCGCTCGACCATCTCGCCGGGCAGCAGCTCGGTGTCACCCGACTCCAGGATGTTCACCCGCTTGAGCATCTGGCGGACGATGATCTCGATGTGCTTGTCGTGGATGGACACACCCTGCGACTTGTACACCTCCTGGACCTCCGACACGAGGTGCTGCTGCACCGCGCGCGGGCCCTGGATGCGCAGAACCTCGTGCGGGTTGATCGCACCCTGGATGAGCTGCTGGCCGACCTTGACGTGGTCGCCGTCGCTCACCAGGAGCTGCGCACGCATCGGCACCGGGTAGCCGATCTCGTCCGTGCCGTCGTCCGGGATGACGACGATCTTGCGGCTCTTCTCCGTGTCGTCGACCCGGATCCGGCCCTCCATCTCGGAGATCGGAGCCACACCCTTGGGGATGCGGGCCTCGAAGAGCTCCTGGACACGGGGCAGACCGTGCGTGATGTCCTGACCGGCCGAACCACCCATGTGGAACGTACGCATGGTCAGCTGGGTACCGGGCTCACCGATGGACTGGGCCGCGATGATACCGATCGCCTCACCGACATCCACCGGCTTACCGGTCGCCATGGAGCGGCCGTAGCAGGTGGTGCAGACACCGATCTTCGCCTCACAGGTCAGCGACGAGCGGATACGCACGCGGGTGAGCCCGTGAGCGACCAGCTTGTCGATGTTCTGCTCGGAGGTGTCGCTGAGCGCCGGCAGGACGAGCTTGCCGTCCGAGTCCAGCGTGTCCTCGGCGATGGTCCGGCCGAAACCGGTGTTCTCGACGTTGTGCTTGCGCACGATGACACCGGCGGCGTTCTTCTCACCGATCTCGTGCCAGAGCGAGCGGTCGGTGCCGCAGTCGATCTCCCGGACGATGACGTCCTGCGCGACGTCCACCAGACGACGGGTCAGGTAACCCGAGTCAGCGGTACGCAGGGCGGTGTCGGCCAGACCCTTGCGCTGACCGTGCGTGGAGATGAAGTACTCCAGCACGGACAGGCCCTCGCGGTAGGAGGACTTGATCGGGCGCGGGATGGTCTCACCCTTGGTGTTGGAGACCAGACCGCGGATACCCGCGATCTGACGCACCTGCATCGGGTTACCACGCGCACCGGACTGGACCATCATCCACACCGGGTTGTCGGCGGGGAAGTTGTCCTCCATGTTCTGGGCGACCTCGCCCGTGGCCTGGGTCCAGACCTCGGTGAGCTCCTGACGGCGCTCGTCGTCGGTGATCAGACCGCGGTCGTACTCGCGCTGGATCTTGTCCGCCTTGCGCTCGTACCCGCCGAGGATCTCGGCCTTGCGCGGCGGCGCGACGACGTCCTCGATACCGATGGTCAGACCGGACCGGGTGGCCCAGCGGTAACCCGCGTCCTTCAGGGCGTCCAGGGTCGTGGCGACCTGGACCTTGGCGTAGTTCTCGGCGAGGTCGTTGACCAGCGTCGAGATCTGCTTCTTGCCCACCTGGAAGTTGACGTACGGGTAGTCGACCGGGGTGGCCTCGTTGAAGAGGTACCGACCCAGGGTGGTCTCCAGCACGTAGACGTCGCCCTGCTCCCAGCCCTCCGGCGGCGTCCAGTCCTTCGGCGCGGGAGCACCGTCGGCGATACGCAGCTGGATCCGGGCCTGCAGGTCCAGGTCTCCCAGGTCGTAGGCCATGATGGCCTCGGCCGGGGAGCGGAACGCGCGACCCTCGCCGACCGCTCCGGTCTTCTCCGTCGTCAGGTAGTACAGGCCGATGATCATGTCCTGGGTGGGCATGGTCACGGGCTTGCCGTCGGACGGCTTGAGGATGTTGTTGGTGGCCAGCATCAGCAGCCGCGCCTCGGCCTGGGCCTCGGCCGACAGCGGCAGGTGCACGGCCATCTGGTCACCGTCGAAGTCCGCGTTGAACGCGGTGCACACGAGCGGGTGGATCTGGATGGCCTTGCCCTCGACCAGCTGCGGCTCGAAGGCCTGGATGCCCAGGCGGTGCAGCGTCGGCGCACGGTTCAGCAGAACCGGGTGCTCGGTGATGACCTCTTCGAGGACGTCCCACACGACCGGACGGGACCGCTCCACCATGCGCTTGGCGCTCTTGATGTTCTGCGCGTGGTTCAAGTCGACCAGGCGCTTCATCACGAACGGCTTGAAGAGCTCCAGGGCCATCTGCTTAGGCAGACCGCACTGGTGCAGCTTCAGCTGCGGACCGACGACGATGACCGAACGGCCGGAGTAGTCGACGCGCTTACCGAGCAGGTTCTGACGGAAACGGCCCTGCTTGCCCTTGAGCATGTCGGACAGCGACTTGAGCGGACGGTTACCGGGACCGGTGACCGGGCGGCCGCGGCGGCCGTTGTCGAACAGCGCGTCGACGGCCTCCTGCAGCATCCGCTTCTCGTTGTTGACGATGATCTCGGGGGCACCGAGGTCGAGCAGCCGCTTGAGGCGGTTGTTCCGGTTGATGACGCGGCGGTACAGGTCGTTGAGGTCGGAGGTTGCGAAGCGGCCACCGTCCAGCTGCACCATCGGACGCAGGTCCGGCGGAATGACCGGGATGCAGTCCAGCACCATGCCCATGGGGCTGTTGGTGGTGTTGAGGAACGCCGAGACGACCTTGAGCCGCTTCAGGGCGCGGGCCTTCTTCTGGCCCTTGCCCGTGCGGATGGTCTCCCGGAGCTTCTCCGCCTCAGCGTCCAGCTCGAAGTTGGACAGGCGGTCCTGGATGGCCTGAGCGCCCATGCCGCCGCGGAAGTACTTCCCGAAACGGTCCCGCATCTCGCGGTAGAGCATCTCGTCGCCCTCGAGGTCCTGGACCTTGAGGTTCTTGAACCGGCTCCAGACCTCGTCGAGGCGGTCGATCTCACGCTGGGCGCGGTCGCGCAGCTGGCGCATCTCGCGCTCAGCACCCTCGCGCACCTTGCGGCGAGCGTCGCCCTTGGCGCCCTGCTCCTCGAGCTCAGCCAGGTCGGCCTCGAGCTTGCGGTGGCGCTCCTCGATGGTGGAGTCTCGGCGCTGCTCCAGGTGCTGCTTCTCGACCGAGATCCGGGCCTCGAGCGACTGAAGGTCGCGCTCACGGGCATCGGTGTCCACCCACGTGACCATGTAGGCGGCGAAGTAGATGATCTTCTCGAGATCCTTCGGCGCCAGGTCCAGCAGGTAGCCCAGGCGAGACGGCACACCCTTGAAGTACCAGATGTGCGTCACCGGAGCGGCCAGCTCGATGTGGCCCATCCGCTCACGGCGCACCTTGGCGCGGGTCACCTCGACGCCGCAGCGCTCACAGATGATGCCCTTGAAGCGGACGCGCTTGTACTTACCGCAGTAGCACTCCCAGTCCCGGGTCGGACCGAAGATCTTCTCGCAGAAGAGACCGTCCTTCTCGGGCTTGAGGGTGCGGTAGTTGATGGTTTCGGGCTTCTTGACCTCGCCGTGCGACCACTGGCGGATGTCGTCGGCCGTGGCGAGACCGATGCGCAGCTCGTCGAAGAAGTTGACGTCGAGCACTTAATTCGTCCCCTGCTCTCGAAGAATGCGGAAGTTAGACCTCTTCGACACTGCTCGGCTCCCGCCGACCCAGGTCGATTCCCAGTTCTTCCGCCGCGCGGAAGACGTCCTCGTCGCTGTCCCGCATCTCGATGGACATACCGTCACTGGACAGCACCTCCACGTTCAGACAGAGCGACTGCATCTCCTTGATGAGCACCTTGAAGGATTCAGGGATGCCCGGCTCGGGGATGTTCTCGCCCTTGACGATGGCCTCGTAGACCTTGACGCGACCCACCACGTCGTCGGACTTGATGGTGAGCAGCTCCTGGAGCGCGTAGGCGGCACCGTAGGCCTCCAGCGCCCAGACCTCCATCTCACCGAAGCGCTGACCGCCGAACTGCGCCTTACCGCCCAGCGGCTGCTGGGTGATCATGGAGTACGGGCCGGTGGAGCGCGCGTGGATCTTGTCGTCCACCAGGTGGTGGAGCTTCAGGATGTACTTGTAGCCGACGGAGATCGGCTCAGCGAAGGGCTCACCGGTGCGGCCGTCGAACAGGAGGGCCTTGCCGTCGTTGTTGATGAGGCGGTTGCCGTCCTTGTTCGGGCGGACCGACTTGATGAGGCCGCTGAGCTCGTCGCCGTGCAAGCCGTCGAAGACCGGCGTGGCCACACGGGAGTTCGGATCGACCTCGGCCGCCCCGATCTCGTGCAGCGACTTCTGCCAGGCCTCCTCCATGCCCTCGACCAACCAGCCGTTCTTGGCCAGCCACCCGAGGTGGACCTCCAGTACCTGGCCGACGTTCATGCGGCCGGGCACACCCAGCGGGTTGAGGATGATGTCGACCGGGGTGCCGTCCTCCAGGAAGGGCATGTCCTCCTGGGGCAGGATCTTCGCGATGACGCCCTTGTTGCCGTGGCGGCCGGCGAGCTTGTCACCATCGGTGATCTTGCGCTTCTGGGCGACGTAGACGCGGACCATCTCGTTGACGCCCGGGGCGAGCTCGTCACCGTCCTCGCGGCTGAACACGCGCACGCCGATGACCTTGCCGGTCTCGCCGTGCGGCACCTTCAGGGAGGTGTCGCGGACCTCGCGGGCCTTCTCACCGAAGATGGCACGCAGCAGGCGCTCCTCCGGGGTCAGCTCGGTCTCACCCTTGGGCGTGACCTTGCCGACGAGGATGTCGCCGTCGACGACCTCGGCACCGATGCGGATGATGCCCCGGTCGTCGAGGTCGGCCAGGACCTCATCGCTGACGTTGGGGATCTCGCGGGTGATCTCTTCCGGGCCCAGCTTGGTGTCACGGGCGTCGACCTCGTGCTCCTCGATGTGGATCGAGGAGAGGACGTCGTCCTGCACCAGGCGCTGGGAGAGGATGATCGCGTCCTCGTAGTTGTGCCCTTCCCAGGACATGTACGCCACGAGGAGGTTCTTGCCCAGCGACATCTCGCCCTGGTCCGTGGACGGGCCGTCGGCGAGGACCTGCTTGGCCTCGACGCGCTGGCCATCGGTCACGATGGGGCGCTGGTTGAAGCAGGTGCCCTGGTTGGAGCGCTGGAACTTGCCCATGCGGTACGTCTTGCGCGAGCCGTCGTCGGCCATCACGGTGACGAAGTCGGCGGTGACGTCCTCGACGACGCCCGCCTTCTCCGCGACGATGACCTCGCCGGCGTCGGTCGCGGCGCGGTACTCCATACCGGTGCCGACGAACGGCGACTCGGCGCGGAGCAGCGGCACGGCCTGGCGCTGCATGTTGGAGCCCATGAGCGCGCGGTTGGCGTCGTCGTGCTCGAGGAACGGGATCATGGCGGTGGCGACCGACACCATCTGGCGCGGCGACACGTCCATGTAGTCGACCTCGTCGGTGCTGACCTGCTCGAACTCGCCACCCTTACGGCGGACGAGCACGCCGCGCTCGGCGAAGGTGCCGTCCGGGTTCATCGGCGTGTTGGCCTGAGCGATGACGTAGAGGTCCTCTTCGTCAGCGGTCAGGTAGTAGACCTCGTCGGAGATGCGACCGTCGATCACCTTGCGGTACGGGGTCTCCACGAAACCGAAGGAGTTCACGCGGCCGTAGGCTGCGAGCGAGCCGATCAGACCGATGTTCGGGCCCTCAGGCGTCTCGATCGGGCACATGCGGCCGTAGTGGGACGGGTGGACGTCTCGGACCTCGAAGCCGGCGCGCTCACGGGACAGACCGCCCGGACCCAGGGCGGAGAGGCGCCGCTTGTGGGTCAGACCCGCGAGCGGGTTGGTCTGGTCCATGAACTGGGACAGCTGCGAGGTGCCGAAGAACTCCTTGATGGAGGCCACGACAGGACGGATGTTGATCAGGGTCTGCGGCGTGATGGCCTCGACGTCCTGGGTGGTCATCCGCTCGCGGACGACACGCTCCATCCGGGCCAGGCCCAGGCGGACCTGGTTCTGGATGAGCTCGCCGACGGTACGGAGACGACGGTTGCCGAAGTGGTCGATGTCGTCGGTCTCGATCGGGCGCGGACCGAGGGCGGTCTCCTTCTCGACCTCACCCGCGTGCAGGCGCACGAGGTAGTCGATCGTGGAGACGATGTCCTCTTCGGTCTGCGTGCCCTGGGTGTAGTCGGTGTCCAGACCAAGCTTCTTGTTGATCTTGTACCGGCCGACCTTGGCCAGGTCGTAGCGCTTGGGGTTGAAGTAGAGGTTCTCCAGCAGCGCCTGGGCCGACTCCTTCGTGGGCGGCTCACCCGGACGCAGCTTGCGGTAGATGTCCAGCAGCGCGTCGTCGGTACCCGCGGTGGGGTCCTTCTCCAGGGTGTTGCGGATCGACTCGTACTGGCCGAAGCGCTCCAGGATCTGGTCGGTGGTCCAGCCAAGCGCCTTGAGCAGGACGGTGACGCCCTGCTTGCGCTTGCGGTCGATGCGGACGCCGACGAAGTCGCGCTTGTCGACCTCGAACTCCAGCCAGGCGCCGCGAGACGGGATGACCTTGCAGCCGAACAGGTCCTTGTCCGAGGTCTTGTCGACGGACTTGTCGAAGTACACGCCCGGGGACCGGACCAGCTGGGACACGACAACGCGCTCGGTGCCGTTGATGATGAAGGTGCCCTTGACGGTCATGAGCGGGAAGTCGCCCATGAATACCGTCTGGCTCTTGATCTCACCGGTGTCGTTGTTGATGAACTCCGCCGTGACGAACATCGGGGCGGAGTAGGTCATGTCCTTGTCCTTGCACTCCTCCTCGGAGTACTTGGGCGGCTCGAACCGATGGTCGCGGAACGACAGCGACATCGTGCCCGAGAAGTCCTCGATCGGACTGATCTCCTCGAAGATCTCTTCGAGACCGGACTGCTCCGGAACGTCCTTGCGGCCAGCATTGCGGGCCGTCTCGACCCGGGTCTTCCACGCGTCGTTGCCAAGCAGCCAGTCGAACGACTCGGTCTGCAGGGCCAGAAGGTTGGGAACCTCGAGGGGCTCCTGGATACGGGCGAAAGAAACGCGGTGCGGACCAAGGGCGTTAGCGGAGGCGTTGCGCGAGGCTGCCAACAGGGGTCCTTCCGAAGGCTTGTGGCGGTTGAAGCGCGCACGCCAGACGATCCGTCACGAGAAGGACCGCCGCAACGCGGTTGAGACGGTCACATCGAGCGGGAACGGGCTTTCCGGATCCAGAATTTGGGATGGCGGAAGCCGTACCCCAGCACAGGGATCACCAAAGGGCAGCGCAAAAGAGCAGTGTAGCCGAACACCACACCGCTGTCCACCCACGGTCCACAGCGCCACTCACGACACCGGCAGGATCACCCCTCGAGGGCGATCCGTCAAGCCCGCATCCCCGGGGGAAGGCCCTGGACCATCAGGGTGAAACAGCGCGCCTGCCCTGGCCCCACGGGGGATGTGAGCCAACGGACACCCGGAGAGGTTCCCCCGCCCAAGGCGGGTAAACACTCGACCCGGGCACCGTCAAGATTCCCGGGACGGGAGATTATCGCGTCCCAGGGACAGTTCGCACACGGGAGACCCGGCGTTGCGCCCTCGAACCGCCTCAGCTTCGCACATCACCCAGCTCGCAGCAGGTCAGACACGGCATCGTTCACGACATACGGGACGCAGGACCGCACCACCCTGAGACGTTCGGGCACCGAATCCAGTCCGGAACCTCGGGGTTCGCGACCGACCGAATCCCGGCACCACCCGGGTATCCCCGCAACCCGGCCGGTCCCGGACACGGGGACCGGGACACAGGCCCGTAGGGCAATCGGGTAGGCGGGTCGGGTCGCCCGACCCGCCTCCCACACCACCGGACATGCGAACCACGCATCCGGCGGTTCGTCAAGCTGATCTCAACCGCTGCCAGGACGGCTTCAACATCCGCAGACCAAG